>NZ_JAWSTH010000079.1:0-29966 GCF_033542075.1 Conexibacter stalactiti | reverse complement strand
GAGCGCTACCCCGACGGCTGGGAGTCGCCGCTTCCGTACCTGCGCATCGTCGACGCGCCGTAGGCGTCACGCTGCGCGCCGCGCCCGGCACCGCCGTCACGGTGGCGCCGGGCCGGCCCTGCCATGACCTCGCCCAGCGTCGCCACCCGCCGCGCGCCGCGCCTCGACGCGCTGCTGGCGACGGCGCTGCTGCTCGATGCCACCGCCGAGGCGCTGCTGGCGCCGGCGGACCCGGGGGAGACGCTCGTGCTGCTGCTCGCCGGCGCGCTGATGGCGGCCGGCTTCGCGGTGCGCTCGCGCGCGCCGCTGGTGACGATCGCCGCCGTCTTCGCCGGCTTCGCGCTGGTGCTCGCGCACGAGCCGGTCGCATCGGACTTCGTCGGCCCGCTCGCGGCGCCGATCGCCGCGCTGTTCCTCGCGCAGCTGCGGCTGTCCGGCCGTGCGGCGGCGCTGGGCGCGGCGATCGCGGCGGCGCTGCTGCTCGCCGGGGTGCTGCTCGACCCGGCCGCGACCCTGCCGCGCTCGTTGTTCGGCGGCCTCTTCGTCTACGTCGCGGCGCCGGTGGTCGCGTCGTGGCTGGCGCGTCGTCACGGTGAGACGGCCGCCCGGCTGCGGGCGGCGACCACGCAGTTGGAGGCCGGTCGCGCCGCGCACGCCGCCGCGGCGGCCGAGGCCGAGCGGCTGCGCGTGCTCGGCGAGCTCGACCAGCGCCTCGCCGGGCAGCTGCACGAGCTGGCCGCGGCGGCTGAGCAGCTCGACTCCGCGACGCTGGAGGAGCCGCAGCTGCAGCGGCTCGTCGAGCGCGGCAGCGCGGCGTTGGAGGGCGTGCGGAAGGCGATCGGCGTCGTGCGCGGCGGGGAGCCGGCGGTGGGGGCGGAGCCAACAAGTGATGTGCGGACCGACGGCGCCGGCTGGCCGCTGCGGCGCCCCCGCGGCCGGCTCGGCCGCGGCGAGCTGGCGGTGCCGCTCGCGGTGCTCGCCGCGGGCACGGCCGACGCGCTGCTGCACGGCGACCTGCGCGCCTCGCGAGTCGTCGCGCTGGCCGTCGCGGTCGTCGTCGCGCTGCTCCTGACCGTGCGCCGGCGACAGCCGGAGGCGGTCGCGGCGGCCGTCGTCGTGCTGGCCGCGGCGCAGTGGGAGGTCTTCGCGGCATACGGCTCGGTCGCCGTGCTCGCGGCGCTGCCGATCGCCGCCTTCTCGCTCGGCGCCGGCAGCGGCGGCCCGCGCGCCTGGGGCGGGCTCGCGCTGCTCGTCGCCGGCGCGCTCGCGGCCGGCTTGACGGGCGCGCCGGCCGGTCCCTTCGACGTCGTCGTGCTCGCCGTCCTCGCGGCGGCCGGCTGGGGCGCCGGGCACGAGCTGCGCCTGCGCGCGAGCGCCGTCGCGCAGCAGCGCGAGGTCGGGCGACAGGCGGTCGCGACGCGCGCGCTGCAGGCGCAGCGCGCCGCGCTCGAGATCCGCGTCGGGATCGCCCGCGACGTGCACGACACGCTCGCGGGGGAGCTGTCCGCCGTCGTGCTGCAAGCGCACGTCGCGCGGCTGCGCCTGCACGACGGACAGCCAGCCGACGACGGGGTGGTCACCGCCGTCGCCGGCGCGGCCGCGAGCGCGCGCGACGAGCTCGATCGGCTGCTGGCGGCATCGCCCGACGCGCTCCCCGGCCTCGATCAGGTCGAGCTGCTCGCGGGGCGCGCGCAGGCGGCGGGGCTGCCGGTGCGGGTGACCGTCAGCGGCGCGCGCCGCCCGCTGGCGCCGGAGGCCGAGGCCGCCGCCTACCGGCTCGTGCAGGAGTCGCTCACCAACGCGCTGCGCCACGCCGGCGGCGCGCCGACCGAGGTCTCGCTCGACTACGGCGCGGAGGCGCTGCGCGTGGTCGTCACCGACGCCGGCGCGAGCGCCGGCAGCCGGCCGGTCGCGCTCGACCACGGCGGCGGCTTCGGCCTGGCGGGGATGCGCGAGCGGATCGAGGCGACGGGCGGGACGGTCGTCGCAGGTCCACGCGCGGAGGGCGCCGGCTGGCAGGTCGAGGCGCGCCTGCCGCTGCCGCCGCCCCTCAGCCGCTGAAGCGATCCGCCATCAGCCCTGCGACGAGCATCGCGGCGGCGAAGTTGCCGGCGGCGACCGCGTTGGCGACCGACGGCATCACGCCGGCCGCATCGCCGGCCGAGTGGAGGCCGGGCACGGTCGCGTTGTACTGCGCGTCGACCTCGACCGCGTCGGCGGTGAGCGGGTTGGCCGCATGGGTGGCGGCGCCGAGCTGCTCGGCCAGCGGCGAACGCTGGTGCAGCGTGACCGGCACGAGCAGGCCGCCGCAGGGACGCTCGGCGCCGTCGGCGAAGCGGACCGCGGTCAGCTCCTCGCCAGGACCGACCAGGCCGGCGACCGGGCGCTCGTCGACGGTGACGCCGGCGGCGCGCAGCAGCGCGGCCTCCTCGTCGCTCAGCTCGGCCGGGCCGTTCGCGAGCACCGTCACGTCGTCGCTCCAGGCGCGCAGCAACGTCGCGCGGTGGACGGCGCCGGCGCCGCGGTCGAGCACGGCCAGCGGCCGCTCGCGCACTTCCCAGCCATGGCAGAACGGGCAGTGGAAGACCGAGCGGCCCCAGCGTTCCGCGATCCCGTCCAGCTGCGGGTAGCGGTAGTCCATGCCGGTCGCCAGCAGCACGCGCCGCGCCGACTCGCGCGTGCCGTCGGCCAGCTCGAGCGTGAAGCGGCCGTCGCCGGCCGCGATGCGCTCCCCGCGCACGACCTCGCCGTCGCGCAGCTCGACGGCGGGGTAGGCGGCCAGCTCGGCGCGGCCGGCGGCGTAGTAGTCGGCCGGCGGGCGGCCGTCGGCGCCGAGCAGGCCGCCGATGCCGTGTGCGGGGCGGTTGCTCTGGCCCCCGGCGTCGAGCAGCAGCGTGCGGCGGCGCGCGCGGCCGAGCACGAGCGCGGCGCTGAGGCCGGCGGCGCCGCCGCCGACGATGATGCAGTCCCAGGTCTTCGTCATGGCATCGATGATCGCCGCGCGCGGTGCGATCTGCCAAGCTCTTTTGCCATGGAGGCAAAGCACGATCACGATCACCCCCACGAGGAGCCGGTCGACGCGCGCGTCCGCCGGCGGCTGCGCGAGTTGCGCAGCGAGCGCGGACTGACGCTGCAGCAAGTGGCCGAGCGCGCGAACATCGACGTCTCGACGCTCAGCCGTCTGGAGGCCGGCAGACGGCGCCTCGCGCTCGACCACGTGCCGGCGCTGGCGGGCGCGCTCGGCGTCAGCACCGACGACCTGCTCACGACCGCGCCGACGCAGGATCCGCGCGTGCGCGAGCGGCCGCGCAGATTCGACGGCATGACGATGTGGCCGCTGACCCGTCAGGGCCCGGCCGGCGGCCTGCACGCCTTCAAGGTGCTCGTCAGCGCGAGACGGCGCCAGCCGCCGGAGAGACTCGGCGTGCACGAGGGCTACGAGTGGATCTACGTGCTCGACGGCAGGCTGCGGCTGGTGCTGGGCGAGTCCGACCTGACGATCGAGGCGGGGGAGGCGGTCGAGTTCTCGACCTGGACGCCGCACTGGTTCGGCGCCGTCGACGGCCCGGTCGAGGCGCTCTGCATCTTCGGCCCGCAAGGCGAGCGGCTGCACCTGCACGGCTGAGGCGAGCGGGGCGGGGCGCGTAACTTATGCGCGGTTGAACCGTACAGTGTTCAGTATCGACCAGATCACTCAACCCCACGGTTGCTGCTGCCGATGACCGGGCTACCGAACGCCGTTCGGTAGCAGTCAGTCGGCTCAGACCCACCACGCACATGGACCACGCCTTGCTCTCGCACCCCTCGTCACGCCGCGGCACGCTGCTCGCCGCCGGCCTGCTCGCCGCCTGCGTCCTGCCGCCGGCCGCCTCCGCCGACGCCGCCGGCAGACGCGCTTCGCGCCTGCTGACCGTCCAGTCGCTGCGCGTCGGCACGACCGCCGCTCCGCTCACCGTGCAGGTGACGCTCCCGCGCCACGCGACGCTGCGCGCCTGGGTCAACGGCCGCCGCGCCGACAGCGCCTTCCACCACTCCGGTGTCGGCAGACGCCGCGCGCTGCTGACCGCGCACAACGGCCTGCGGATCGGCAGAAACCGGATCAGACTGCGCGCGACGCTGCCGAACGGCAGACGCGACGCTGAGACCCGCGTCGTCAAGATCAACGACCCGATCGCCGACGCCGGCCACGACCACTCGCTGATCGCCGGCCGCACCCTCGAGGTCGGCACGCGGCCGGGCGGCATGCGGAGCAGACGCGGTGGCATGAAGCTGCAGTGGAGCATCGCCGACGCACCGCGCGGCTCCGACGCGGAGCTGACCGATCCCGCCACCGCCACGCCCGAGCTGCGCCCCGATGAGCCCGGCACCTACACGCTGCGGCTGACCGCCGGCCGCGGCAGCGACGCCTCGCACGACACGCTGACCGTCACCGTCCGCCCCGACGACCCGCCGATCGGCGTGCCCTTCGAGACGCTCTCGGAGCGCCCCGAGGCCGGCGTCTGGATCGACGGCCAGCCGATCGCCAACACCTTCGACCGCAACGGCATCTTCGTCGTCGTGCTGGAGCGGCGCACGCGCGCCGTCGTCGAGGCCGGCACGACGCCGAAGCACGGCGCCGGCCTCAGCCAGCTGCGCGGGATGGCGGCCAAGTACGCCGGCAACGACCGTTACCTGATGCTCGTCTCCGGCGCCAGAGGCGTGAGCGGCGACATGGGCGACCAGCTGCGCGGGCTGCTGCGCGAGCTCGGCGCGCCGGCGCAGCCGGACGCCGCGATCAACGCCACGACCGCCGGAACGCCCTTCTCGATCATCGGGATCCCCGGCGGCGTCGACGGCTCGGCATGGGTCAAGTTCCCCGGCAGAGGCGCCTCGGTCGCCGCCGCCAACCTGAAGGCCAACCTGCAGCTCAACCAGGCCGTGCTCGGCACGACGCCCAAGCACTACGACGTCGTCTCCACCGACCACCCGACCTTCGACACCAGAGTCGGCAGACCGGGCGCGACCAGCAACACGATCCACTGGAACGGCAGAGACTATTCCGCGACGTTGCCGTCGTCCGCGACGGCCGGCTTCCACACGCTCGTGATCGATCCGTTCAGCGGCGCGGTGCTCGATCACAACCCGCTCACGACCAACGGCACCGACACCAACAACCAGGTCGCGGTCGCCGCCCTCTGGCTCAAGCAGTGGCTCGACCGCGACCCGGCGCCGCTGGTGATCATGCAGAGCATCGGCAGACCGAGCGGCGCGGCGAACAACTGGAACGCCTTCGTCGACCAGGCGGTGCGGCTCGGCGCCAATCGCTACGTGCTCAACTCGCTCGACGGCAGAACGGACAGCTACGCGCTCGTCGGCCGTCCCGGCTCGCAGGCGCCGGGCGCTGAGGCCAGCACGACGACCGACGACCCGGGCGAGCTGACCGGCGTCGCGACGCCCGATCGCACGCTGCGGCTGACGCCGGTCGCCTCGGACCCGTTCGGCGACCTCAACACCGAGCTGGTCGAGACCGCCTACCAGGCGCCGCAGGCCTTCCCGGCCTTCGACACCGCCGGCAAGAAGGCGGCCGAGACGTTCATCGGCATCTCGCTCGGCTTCTGCTCCAGCGGCAGCAGATCGTGCGAGATGCGCCGCCGCTACTACGAGAACTACGAGCCGGCCAACTGGAACCAGAAGTCGACCGACCTCAACAACCTCGGCTACCCGGACAACGCCAGCGGCTTCACGAGAGACGAGTTCACGGCGGTCAAGGCGCAGCTGGCGAGAGAGATCTCCGCGGTCTCCAACGTCAAGCACTACTTCGACACGCTGCAGTCGCCGTTCGACCGCACCGCCGGCAAGTCGATCCTCGACCTCAACGACCTCGCCGACAACCTCCGCAGCGAGTTCGCGGCGCCGACCGGCGACGCGACGACCTCGTGGGCGCTCGGCCTCGTCAGCGAGATCGCCGCCGTCGGCGGCTCGGTCGAGAGCTCCGTCTCGGGCGGCCTCAGCGCGATGTCGGCGATGTTCTCGCTCGTCTCCTACCTGACGCAGGAGAACGGCACCTCGGTGCTCGGCACCGAGATCACGACGAAGGCCGGCGAGCTCGGCCACCAGCTGTACGACCGCTACGAGATCGCGCAGCAGACGACGACCGGCGTCGCGCTGCTGTTCGTCAGCGACTGGGGCAAGCTGCAGAAGGCCGCCGGGAAGCTCGACAACGACTGGAGACTGCCGAACACGATGTCCGGCGCCTCGGCGAGCCTGAAGCTCTCCGCGCGGCGCTGGTTCGCCGAGTCGCTGGTGCCGACGACCTTCCCGTACCTGCTGCGCGCGACGCCCAAGCCGGTCGGCTCCGGCACCGCGATCGGCACCGAATGCCAGCTCTTCGACGGCTACGGCGGCCGCTGGTTCTACACCCATCCGTGGAACCGGATCGACGGCAACACGCAGGTGAGAGTGTCGGAGGCGTACGAGAACAACGGCCCGCGCTGGACGACGCTGTGGCCGACGCGCAACTTCGAGACCTACCCGAAGTCCGACAGCGTCTCGAAGCTGCTGTTCAACGCGACCGACGACCGCACCCCCGGCCTCGGTCTCAGCAAGCTGGCGTTCTTCTCGCCGGCCAACTTCGGCGGGCGCGTCTGGTCGGCCAACGACCGCGCGCGCCGCTGCGACCTGCCGATCAAGCAATGAGGAGAGGAATGCTCCCGACCGGGATCACGCTGACGGCGGTCGCCGCCGTCGCCGCCGTCGCGCCCGCAGCCGCCGGCGCGGCCACGCCCGCCCAGCTGACCGTCGACCGCTGGCAGGTCGGCGGCACCGACGCGCCGGTGACGGCGCGCGCGCAGGTGCCCGCGGGCGCCGCGCTGCGCGTGATCGTCAACGGCCGCACCGTCGCGACCGCCGTCGTGGAGCGGCGCGCGCGGGTGCGGATCGTCCACCTCAGCGCCCGCCAGGGGCTGCACGCCGGGCGCAACACGATCCGCTTCGTCGCGGGGGAGGGGAGAGCGCGGCAGGTCCGCACCCGCACGCTGAGACTGCGCGCGCCGCAGCTGCTCGCCGACGCCGGCCCCGACACGGCCGTCGTCGTCGCGCAGCGGACGCGGCTCGGCAACCGCCCGGGGCTGACCGCACCGCGCACCGGGAACGGCGGGGCACGCCACGCGCTGCGCTGGCGGATCGTCACGCGGCCGCGCGGCGCGACGGCGCGCCTGAGCGGCCGCACCGCCGCCCGCCCGACGCTGCACGCCCACACGGCCGGCAGCTACCGGCTGCGCCTCACCAGCTCGCTCGCCGGTCGCGCCGTCTCGCACGACACCGTCGTCGTCGACGTGCGCCCCGACGATCCGCCGATCGGGATCCCGTTCGCGACCCATGGCACCGTCGGCGGCAGACGCGGGATCGTGCTCGACGGCAGATTGATCCCTGACACCGACAGCTTCGAGGAGATCAACTACGCGGTGATCGACCGCGAGACGCGTGCGGTGATGACCTCCGGGCACGTCGCGCGTCAGTTCAACCCGGTCAACGCGGTCTACAAGAGCCTGCGCGACAGATACATGAACGACGACCGCTACCTCGCCGTCTTCGCCGGCCAGCGCGGTCTCGGCCGCGACACCGGCGGTCAGACGATCCTGAGAATGCTCGCCGACCTGACGCGCACGCGCGAGATGATGCAGTTCGAGGCCGACGCGGTCCTCAACGGCTCGCCGTTCGCCTACGTCGGCATCATCGGCGGGCCGGCCGAGACCGGCACCTTCCGCAGCCCGTGGGGGACGATCGAGCCCGCGCTGGCGAACATCGGCGGCTACCTCAAGCGCAGCGCGATCACGAAGCGCTACGAGTTCGTCTCGCCCGAGCGGCCGACCTTCGACACCCAGCTCGACCCGAGAGCGACGACCTCCAACACGATGGTCGTCGACCACCGCCAGCACAACGCCGTGCTGGGAACGGGCATCACCGCCGGCTTCCAGCTCGTCTCGCTCGATCCGTGGACCTTCCAGGCGACGAGCGTCGTGCTTCCGACCAACGCCAGCGACCCGTCGAAGGACGCGGGCCTGGCGCAGGCGGCCGCCGACACGCTGCGCGGCGCGCTCGACAACCCGCGCTGGCCGATCATCTTCCTCCAGAGCATCGGCAGACCGAACGCCCACAGCGCCAGCTGGAACGGCTTCGCCGACCAGATCGAGCGGCTCGGCGGCAGCCGCTACCTCGTCAACGCGCTCGACGGCAGACATTCCTACGCGCTCGCCGGCCGCGTCCTGTCGGCGTCGCCGACGGCCGAGGCGAGCAGCGTCAAGGGCGAGCCCGGCCAGCTGATCGGCAGCCTCGCGCGCTCGCGCACGTCGCACTTCGACGTCGTGCTGACCGACGCCAACAGCGGCCTCAAGACGAACCTGATCGACATGGCCTTCCAGGCGCCGCGCGGCTTCCCCGCCTTCACCGGCGCCGGCCAGCAGGCGGCGTATACCCACATCGGCAAGGCGCTCAGATTCTGCGCCGCGAGCGCCGCCAGCTGCGACGTGCGCAAGGCGTACTGGGACGACTACCAGGCGGCGTGGGGGCAGAAGTCGACCGACCTCGCCGGGATGACCTTCCCCGACGACGCGAGAGGGTTCGACAGAGACGACTTCGCCGCGGTCAAGAGACAGCTCGCGAAGGAGATCTCGGCGGTCAACACCGTCAAGACCTACTTCGACGCGCTGACGAGACCGTTCGCGCGCAGCAGCGGCGGCGTCACCGGCGTCGACATCAGCGCGCTCGGCAACGAGCTGATGAACACGATCGCGCCGCCGCCGGACAGCGCGACGACCGGCTGGACGCTCGGGCTGATCTCGCAGGTGCTCAAGGTCGGCACGATCGCCCCGCCGCCCGCGAGCAACATCGCCTCCGGGGTCTCCGGCGTCTTCGCCGTCGCCGCCTACCTCTCGGACGAGAACGAGAAGCCGATACTGGCCAACTCGATCCGCACGCGCACCGACCAGTACGTCGCGACGCTCGCGAAGCGCTACGAGATGGCGGAGCGGGCGCTCAACGACACGGCGCTGCTGTTCGTCAGCGACTACGGCAAGCTGATCGACGCGACCAGCCACATCGACGACGACTGGCGGCTGCCCTCCAGCGACCTCGACCAGCTCGCCGCGATGCGGCTGGCGGCCAAGCGCGAGCTGGCGCTGGCGACGACGATGGCGGCCTACCCGCGGCTGATCCGCGGCACGCCGCCGCCGCGCGGCCCGGGCGACGCGAACGGGCTCTCCTGCTACTTCCTGCCGGACTACACCCAGCAGCACCCGTGGCGCAACCAGCCGCGCGGGATGCAGACCGTCGCGACCGAGGGCTTCGACGGCAACGGCTCGCCGATCCGCCCGGCCGTCTTCGTCACGACCTGGGAGGGCGACTCACCGCGGGACGTCTCGGGGATCCTGTTCGGCGCGGTGAGAGCGGGCACCAGCGGCCTCGGCCTGAGCACCTACGACTTCTTCACGAGAAAGGTCTACGGGACGCTCTTTCACGCCAACGACACCGCATCGAGCTGCGATCTGCCGTTCATTCCACGCTGACGTCCACCTGTCGATGAGAGCGCGCGCGGTGTAGGCTGCCGCGCGAAGCCTCTGTTGAAGCTCGCCGACATCTCGCTGGCTGCACGCCGGCAGGCCTGACCGCCTCACCGCGCCCGTCTCGTTGACGGGCCCGGGTGGTCGCGCCTGCCGTTCTCAGCTTCCGACAACAGCGAACTTCCTTCGAGGTCTCACCAGTGCTCTCAGAGCTGCAGCAGTACCTGCGCCGCGCGGCGGCGCAGCATCGCACCGTGGTCCGCAGCGGGCCGTTCCTCGTCCACCTCGACGAGCAGTCGGACCAGCCGTACGCCAACTACGCGATCCCTGACGCCGGCGCCGAGCCGTCGGCGGCGGAGGTCGCGGCGCTGGTCGAGCTGTTCGCCGCGCGCGGGCGGCGCGCGGCGTTCGAGTTCCTGCCGGCCTGCGCGCCGGCGGTCTCGGGGGCGCTGCTCGCCGCCGGGTTGGAGGTGACGTACAGAATCCCGCTGATGATCTGCCCCGCTCGGCAGCTGGTCGCGGTCGCCCCGCCCGACGGCGTGACCGTGGTGATCGCGGACGATGCGACGCCGGACGAGCGGCTGCGCGAGCTGATCGCGATGCAGGGCGCGGCCTTCGGCCTGTCGCCGCAGCCGGTCCCCGACGAGGATGTCCAGCGCCTGCGCGCGCGGGCGGGGGAGGGGGTCGTGGCGTATGCGGTCTCCGGCGGAGCGATCGTCGGTGGCGGCTGCGCGCTCGTGATCCGCGACGGCATGACCGAGCTGGCCGGAATCGCCGTCGCGGAGGCGGCGCGGCGGCGCGGGATCGCGGCGGCCGTCACCGCGGCGCTGGCGCTGGAGGCGGTGGCGCGCGGCGCGACGCTGCCGTTCCTGACGCCCGGCGACGACGGCGCCGGCCGCGTCTACCAGCGCGCCGGCTTCGCGCCCGCGGGCGAGATGCTGCACATGGCGCTGCCGGGCTAAGAACCGGTTTCGAAATGCCGCCGGCCGGCTGGCACCGTCTCGCGGCGCCGGATCACCACCCGTGACCGCTCGACGCAGCAGGGCTGCGCCTTCGGATCACGTGCGGCGCCCGGCATCCACGATCCGGCCCCATCCGACTCGGCCTCATTCCGAAACAGGTTCTAAGGCCGGCGCGCGTCGATGTTGAGGCGCACGTAGTCGAGCACGAGCGGTCCGCCGGCCGCTGCGAGCACGTCCGCGACGAAGCGGTCGCGCAGCTCCGCCGGCAGCCGCTCGACGTGCGGGTGCAGGCAGACGGTGCGCAGGAACTGCTCTGGCTCCGGCGGCGTCACGTCCCACGGCTGCAGCCACGTTCTGACGTGCTCGAAGCCGGCTCGGCGCAGCCGCTCGGCCGTCTGCTCGGCGCTCGCGTAGTGCCAGGGCCCGTCCCAGCCGTCGAAGTGGGCGGCGTACGGCGCGCGTGCCGCGACGCGGTCGGAGCCGCGGCGGAACGCGGCGATGTTGCCGGCGCCGCCGCATTGCGCGACCAGTCGCCCGCCCGGCAGCAGCGCCGCGTGCAGCCGCGCGAAGAGCGCGTCGTGGTCGGCGATCCAGTGGAAGACGGCGCTGGAGAAGGCCGCGTCGACCGGCGCGCCGAGCGTCAGCTGGACGAGGTCGGACTGGAGCACCGTCGCTCGCTCGCCGAGCAGCTCGCGCGCGGCGGCGACCATCGACGGGGCGCCGTCGACGGCGATCACGCGACCGCGCGGCAGCCGCTCGAGCAGCTTCAGCGTCACTCTGCCCGAGCCGCAGCCGGCGTCGAGCACGGTCTCGTCGCCGCGCAGGTCGAGCCGGTCGAGCAGCGCGTCGGCCCACTCCTGGTGCGGCGCCGAGACGCGGTGGTAGGTCCGCGCATCCCAGTCGGGGGTCGCCGAGGTCATGCGCACACGATGGCACAGCGCATCGCGACCCCGCACAATGTTAGGTTGCCCTAATGTCCCTCATCCGCTTGCTTCGCCTCGCCTGCGCCGCCGCGGCGTTGGCGCTCGCGCTCGCCTTTGCCGCCTGCGGCAGCGACGACGACTCCTCCGAGACCTCCGCGGCCGCCGCGCCGGCGACGACCGGCGCGACGACCGCGGCCGCCGACGCCTTCCCCGTCTCCGTCAGACACAAGTTCGGCGTCACCGAGGTGCCGGCCGAGCCCAAGCGGATCGTCAGCGTCGGCCTGACCGAGCACGACACCGTCCTCGCGCTCGGCTTCAGACCGGTCGCGATCACCGACTGGTACGGCGATCAGCCGGGCGGCGTCTGGCCGTGGGCGAAGGAGGCGCTCGGCGACGAGAGACCGGTGCTGCTGTCGTCCTCGGACGGCTTCGAGTTCGAGAGAATCGCCGCGCTGCAGCCCGATCTGATCCTCGGCACGAACTCGGGGATGAGAAAGGGCGACTACGACAAGCTGTCGGCGCTGGCGCCGACGATCGCCGCCGCCGAGGGCGGCAGCGACTACTTCTCGCCGTGGGACGGGCAGGTCGAGCTGATCGCGCAGGCGCTCGGCAGAGCCGATGAGGGCAGAGCGCTCGTCGAGCAGGTCAGACAGCAGTTCGCCGACGCCGCTGAGCAGCACCCGGAGTTCGCCGGCAAGACGATCAGCTTCAACCAGAACGGCTTCTACGACGGGCTGATCTACTCCTACCCCGACGGCCTCAACACCGAGTTCCTCACCTACCTCGGCTTCAGAATCGACCCGCGCGTGACGAGACTCGCCTCCAGACCAGGCGAGCAGGTCGGCGTCTCGGCCGAGCGACTCGACGTGCTCGACGCCGACGTCGCGCTGTTCGCGACGGAGAGAGACGAGGACGTCGCGAGACTGCTGAAGGTGCCGACCTTCAAGTCGCTCAGAGCGGTCTCCGGCAACCACGCGGTCTACACCGATGGGACGCTGTCCGGGGCGATGTACTTCATGACCCCGCTGAGCCTCGGATACGTCGCCGAGAAGCTGCCCGAGCAGCTCGCGCTCGCGGTCGAGGGCAGAGCGCCGCGGGAGCTCGTCGGCGGCGAGGGCTGAGGCGAGGCGGCCGCCGCGCCGGGCTGCCGCGGCCCGGCGGTCGAGCGGCCGCCGCGCGGCGTACCCTCTGCCGATGGCGTACACCACGGCAGAGGGGCGGCAGCAGCTGCTCGACACGGTCGCCGAGGCGATCGAGGGGATCGGGCGCGCGCTGGCGCTGCTCGGGGTCGCCTACGAGGAGTTGGACGAGTCGCGCGGCGACGAGCTGGAGCGGCTGCTGTTCCGCCCGGCGCAGCTCGCCTACGGCCGCGCCCGTCGCGCTCACGGCGACTTCGCCGGCCGCGCCGGGCTGCCGGGGCGCGAGTTCGCTTCGGCGGCGGCGCCGGCCGCCTGGCACGGTGCCCGCAGCCTCGTCGAGGACGCGATCGACGAGCTGGGCGGCGCCGACGACACGCTCGCCGACCTGCAGGACTCGCTGCTGCCGGTCGAGGTGGGAGATCCGGAGCTGCGCAAGGCGCTCGCCGAGGTGCGCGAGGTGCTGGGCCCGTTGCAGGGCGGCGGCGACGAGCTGCTGCGCATGCTGTGGCGCTGACGCGCGTCAGCGTCCGACGGCGCTGAGATCCTTCGGAGGCCATGAGCGATGACGGGCCTCCCAGCGCTCCGCGGCATCCGCGGATCGAGCAGCGCTCGCTGCTGCTGCGGGGCGGGACGGGCTCCGGGCTCGACCTCGCGCGGCTCCAACGCGACGTCGTCGGCGCGATCGAGCTGCCGCTGCGGCAGGCAGCCACTGAGCAGCCGCTGCTGACGCAGGTGCGGCGCGACGGGCTCGGGATCGTGCTCAGCGGCGAGGCGTGGCGCAATCAGCTCGATCCGGCCGCGCGCGGCGAGGCGTTCGGCACGCTGCCGTATGCGCAGCCGGCGCCGCTGGAGCTGGAGCGCGGACCGCTGTCAGCGGCGGCGCTGGCCGACTACGCCGAGACCTATCTCGACGCCCAGCTGGCGGCCGGCGCGACGCTCGCGACGACGCCCGCGCACCTGTTCGAGCGCGAGCTGGGGGAGGGGCGCGAGCAGGATCTCGCGCTCGCGCGCGCGACGATCGCCGCCTGGCGCGAGCGGCAGGGCTGGCGCCCGCCGCCGCAGCGCCCCGACGACCCGCCGCGCGAGCTGTACGCCGGAGTGGCGGTGCGGGCGGCGATCGACCCCATCCCGGCCCTGATCGAACGCTATGCCGCGCTCTCCGTCGACGGCTACTGGCTGACAGTCTTCGACGGCGACGACTCGGCGGAGCAGCTCGGCGCCGTCACCGCGCTCGCGCTCGGGTTGCAGGAGGCGAGCGGACGGCCGGTCGTGGTGGCTGGCGCCGGCCCCGCGCAGACGGCGCTGCTGGCGAGCGGTCTCGCGGCTGTGTGTACGGACGTACATGCCACGCCTCCGCAGTTCCCGCCGCACGACGAAGCCAACACCGGCGCCGGCTCGGTCACCGCCTTCGCGTTGCCGGTCTTCCATCCGGCGATCCTCGGGGAGCTGCCGCCCGGCGTCGCCTTCGAGGAGGCCCGCACACGGCTGTTCGCGACCGACCCCTGCCGCTGCGGCGAGCACGTCGCGCACGAGCCGCCGCACGGCCGCCGCGCGACCGTCGCCCACAACGCCTGGTGCCTGGCGGCTGAGGCGCGCGACGCGACCGGGCTGCTGCCGGTCTTCGACGAGGCGCGGCTCGGCGCGCGGCGCCAGCGCGCCGACCGCATGCGCGCGCGGCTCGGCCTCGAGCCGCTGCCGGCCGGCTGGGGCGCTGTCGCAACCGCGGCGGCGACCGTCCGCTCCGGAGCGATACGCGCCGACGGCGCGCGCGCCGCGGGCGGCGGAACCGCCCCCGGCGGCGGTCTGCACGCCGTCTGAAGCACGCGCGGCGGCAATGTTCGCCGCACGCCGCGGCGGCCTGCACCCGGTGTGAAGTCCGTGTGACGGCTCTTCCCGCCGACCGCCCGGTCGATCAGAGTCTCACGACGTGCCAACTCCATTGCCCTCGCTCGGCAGCTCGCTCGACGCGGCGCCGATGTCCCGCCTGCACGTGCGCTTCTGGCTGCTCGCCGGCCTCGGGATCCTGCTCGACGGCTTCGACTTCTTCATCATCGGCGTCGCCAATCCGCTCGTCGCGGAGGAGTTCGGCATCAGCGCGGCGGAGAAGGGGCTCGTCTCCGCCGCCGCGATCGTCGGCGCGGTCTTCGGCGCCGGGCTGCTCGGCCCGCTCGGCGACAAGCTCGGCCGCCGCCGCATCTTCAAGTACGACCTGTGGCTGTTCGTCGTCTTCTCGCTGCTGTGCGTGGTCGCGTGGGACGTCTGGTCGCTGATCGCCTTCCGCTTCGTGCTCGGGATCGCGATCGGGCTCGACTACCCGATCGCGGCCAGCTACCTCGCCGAGATCCTGCCGTCGAAGACGCGCGGCAGATGGCTCGTCGGCGCCTTCAGCCTGCAGGCGGCGGGGATCCTGCTCGGCGCGCTCGTCGGTGTCGTCGTGCTGCTGGTGCTGCCCGACGTCGAGTCGTGGCGGCTGATGCTCGGCTTCGGCGTCGTGCCGGCCCTGCTGATCATCTGGCTGCGGCGCGGCGTGCCCGAGAGCCCGCGCTGGCTGGCGCAGAACGGTCGTGACGAGGAGGCGCGCGAGGTCGCCGAGGCGCTCTGCGGCCACCCCGTCGCGGTCACCGACGCCGATCGCGCACGCGAGCAGGAGCCGGCCGAGGGGCTGAAGGCGCTGCTGCAGCCGCGGCTGTTCTCGCGCCGCTACCTGCGCCGCACCGTCTTCACCGCCGTGCCGTGGTTCCTGATGGACGTGGCGACCTACGGCGTCGGCATCTTCACGCCGACGCTGCTGGCCGCGATGGCGCTCGCCGGGCCGGACGCGACCTTCCTCTCCGATGACATCGCGGCGACGAAGGGGACGGCCGCGCTCGACCTCTTCCTCGTGATCGGCTTCCTGCTCGCGATCGTGCTCGTCGACCGGCTCGGGCGCGTGCGATTGCAGCTGATCGGCTTCGCGGTGATGGCGCCGGCGCTCGGGCTGCTCGCGCTCGCGGAGTCACTCGACGGCGGCGGCGAGCAGCACATCGCGCTCGTGCTGATCGCCTTCGCGCTCTTCAACACGTTCATGAACATGGGGCCGAACGCGACCACCTTCGCGCTGCCCGCCGAGATCTTCCCGTCGGAGCTGCGCGCGGCCGGCCACGGCTTCGCGGCCGCCTGCGCCAAGCTCGGCGCGGCGCTCGGCGTCTTCCTCTTTCCGCTGCTGCTCGACGAGATCGGCACGAGCGCGCTGCTGCTGGTCGTCGCCGGCTGCTGCGTCCTCGCCTTCCTCGTCACCGCCGCACTGCGGATCGAGCCGCTCGGGCGCTCGCTCGACGAGGTCTCCGGCGCCGAGGCCGGCGCGCTCGCCGCGCGCGTCACGCCGCCCTGAAACGGCGCTCGATCGGCGCCGATCGAGTACAAGGGGAGTGCCGATGCCCGCGCTCTCCCGTCGTCGCCTGCTGCAGTCCGGTCTGCTCGCCGCCGCTTCGACCGCGCTCGGCCCCGGTTTCTGGCGCGATGCGCTGGCGGCGCCGCCGGCGCAGGCCGGCGCGGGACCGTACGGGCCGCTGCTGGCGCCCGACGGCAACGGGCTGCGGCTGCCGCGCGGCTTCAGCTCGCGGGAGATCGCGCGCGGCAGCGGGCTGCTCGCCGGCTACAGCTTCCCCTGGTACCCCGACGGCCAGGCGACCTACGCGACCCCCGACGGCGGCTGGATCCTCGTCACCAACAGCGAGATCGGCGAGGGCGGGGGAGGCGTCTCGGCGACCCGCTTCGCGCGCGATGGGCGGATCGCCGGCGCCTACCGGATCCTCGGCGGGACGAGCACCAACTGCGCCGGCGGGGCGACGCCGTGGGGGACGTGGCTCTCCTGCGAGGAGGTCGACGACGGCAGGGTGTGGGAGTGCGACCCGACCGGCGTGCGGCTGCCGGTCGCGCACGCGGCGATGGGGATCTTCAAGCACGAGGCGGCCTGCGTCGACCCCGGCGCGCAGACGGTCTACATGACCGAGGACCTCGACGGCGGCGGCCTCTACCGCTTCACGCCGCGCGACTATCCCGACCTCTCCGTCGGGCTGCTGGAGATCGCCTGCGACGGCGGGCGACCGGGGGCGGTCGTCTGGCGCGCGGTGCCGGACCCCGGCGGCGGCGCGCGCAACCCGACGCGCACGCAGGTGCGCGGCTCGATCCCGTTCGCGCGCGGGGAGGGGATCTGGTTCGACGCCGGCATCGTCTACGTCGCGACGACGACCGACGAGACGATTCACGCCTACGACACGCGCACGCAGACGCGCTCGACGCTCTACCGCGCCGACGACGCGCCCGGGACGCCGCTGCGCGGGGTCGACAGCGTCGTCGTCTCGCGCTCCGGCGACCTGTTCGTCGCCGAGGACTCCTACGACGACGATCCCGACGCGATGGACGTCTGCCTGATCACGCCGCAGGGGCGCGTCTCGCGCTTCCTCAAGCTGACCGGCGAGCAGCACTTCCGCCGCGGCGAGCAGTCGGAGGTCGTCGGCCTCTGCTTCGACCCCAGCGGCACGCGCATGTACCTCGGCTCGCAGCGCGCCTGGGGCGTCGGCGCCGTCTACGAGGTCAGCGGGCCGTTCCGGGCGGACCCGTCGTCGTCGGCGCCGGTCGCGACGAGCGGCGGCGCGCCGCTCGGGCTCGACGTCGCGCGGCGGATCGCGGTGCCGGCGCTCACCGGACGCGGGCTCGCGCTCGGGCTGACGCTCGACCGCCCCGCGACCGTCACCGCCCGGCTGACCGCGCGCGTCGGCGGCGGTCGTCCTCGCACCGTCGTGCTCGCACGGGTGCAGCGCCGCGCCGGCCGCGGTCCCGAGCTGCTGCGGCTGCGGCCGTCGAGCCGCGCGGTCGCGCGGATGCTGCGCGCACGGAGAACCCCCTTGCAGGCGACCGTCGAAGTGCGCGTCAGCTCCCCCGGCGCCGCCGCCCGCACGCTGCGCCGGACGGTGCGGATTGCGGGATCTCCCGCGCCCTGAAACCCTCGCTCACGCGATCGCAACAGGCGTGAAGCGCCTGCCACACGATCGTCACCGAGCGGTCACAGGACGGCGGCGGGCGGGCGATCTGATGCGGGCGTCCCGCATCCCTCAGGAGGAGACTCCATGCTGTCATCCCGTGCCCGCGTGGGCACGCTGTCCGCGCTCGCGGCCGCTGCCGCGGCGATCCCGCTCGCGCTGCCGTCGTTCGCCGCCGCCTCGCCGAGCGGCATCGTCATCTCGGAGCTGCGCGTCGGCGGCCCGCAGGGCGGCAACGACGAGTTCGTCGAGCTGCTCAACGCCTCCGCCGCGCCGGTCGCGATCGGCGGCTGGAAGCTGCAGGGCTGCGCCAGCGGCTCCGGCGCGCCGAGCGACCGCGTCACGATCCCGGGCGGCGTGACGCTGCCGGCCGGCGGTCGCTACCTGCTCGCCAACAGCGCCGCAAGCGGATACTCCGGCACGGTCACGCCCGACGCGACCTACACGACCGGCGTCTCCAACTCCGGCCTCTCCGGCGCGCGGCTGGTGACCAGCGGCGGCACCGCCGCCGATGGGATCGGCTTCGCCGGCTCGCAGTGCGCCGAGGGCAGCGGCTTCGACCTCTCCAGAGTCGCCGGCACCGGCGGCAGCAGCGCCCATCGCGGCGGCTCCAGTGAGGGCGCCGACAGCGACAGCAACGGCGCCGACTTCGCCGTCGCCGCCGCCAACCCGCAGAACAGCGGCGGCAGCGGCCCCGGCGAGCCGAGAGATCCCGAGGTCACGCCGATCCACGAGATCCAGGGCGCCGGCGCCTCCAGCCCGCTCAGCGGCAGCACCGTCACGATCGAGGGCGTCGTCACCGGCATCGACGATCTGATGGGCAAGAACTACACGACGGTCTTCCCCGAGGACGCGGGCGTCTGGGTCCAGCAGGAGCCGGGCACCGAGGACGCGAACGCGAGCACCTCCGAGGGCGTCTTCGTCGGCTACGTGCGCGGGCCCGGCAACGACCGCGCGGCGCTGCTCGGCAAAAGAGTCCGCCTGACCGGCGTCGTGAAGGAGAAGTTCAACCAGACGCAGGTCAACATCCTCCAGAACACCGAGCCGGTCGTGCTCGGCACCGGCACGCTGCCGGCGCCGGTGACGATCGACGCGGACAAGGCTGCGGCGCAGACGATCACCGACGTCGAGGGCAACGGCACGCGCAGCTACTACGAGACGCTCGAGGGGATGCGCGTCACGCTCGCGACCGGCATCGCCAACAGCGGCGGCACGACCAAGTTCGGCGAGCTGTTCCTCAACCCCGGCACGACCCGCCAGCGCGTCTTCAACACGACGACCGGCGCGCAGCTGGGCTCGCTCGTCGCGCTCGTCGACGACGCCGGCGCCGGCGACCCCGACAGAGGCGAGATCGACCTGCGCGGGCCGAGCAGAACGCTCGTCGCCGCCGACCTCTTCGCGCGCGTCGAGAACGCGACCGGCCCGCTCGGCTTCTCCTACTACAACTACAAGCTCGCGACGCAGGAGAGCGGGATGCCGGTCGTCACGGCCGACGCGCAGATCCCAACGACCTACACGCTGCCGCCGGCCCAGAACGACGAGCTGCGGATCTCCGGCTTCAACGTCGAGAACCTCTTTCCGCCCGGCGCGACCCTCGACCTGCACACCGTCTCCCAGGCCGAGTACGACGAGAAGCTGACCGGCCTCGCGAACGCGATCCGCGACCGGCTGCGCTCGCCCGACGTCGTCGCAGTGCAGGAGATCGGCGACAGCATCCACGACGTCGGCAGCCCGGCGCCGAACCCGGCGAAGGACAGCAGACAGGTCCTGCAGGACCTCGCCGACCGCATCGGCGGCGGCTACGTCGCCTACGCGATCGAGGCGTTCGACACGCGCGGCATCGACGTCGGCTACCTCGTCAAGTCCGGCGTGACGGTCCACGGCGACGCGCAGCAGGTCGCGCTCGGCGTGCCGCGCCCGGACAGAGAGTGCAACAGCCGCGCCGACCAGGCGTTCGACCGCGTCCCGCTCGCGCTCGAGGTCGAGAAGGACGGCCTCCGCACGACGCTGATCAACAACCACTTCAAGTCGAAGGGCGGCACCGACCTCTGCCGCGAGGTTCAGGCCGAGGCCGTCCGCAGAGTCGCGGCGTCGTACGCCGCGGCGGGGCGCAACGTGATCGTCACGGGCGACCTCAACGCGTTCGAGTTCGAGTCGCCGCTGACGATCCTCACGCAGGGCGGGCTGCTGACCAACCTGTGGGATCGCGCGCCGGAGCAGGAGCGCTACAGCTACCACTACAACGGCCGCCTGCAGACGCTCGACCACGCGCTTGTGACGGCGAGACTGCTGGAGCGCGTGCGCGACTTCCGCTACGCCCACCTCGACAACGACTACCACCGCGACCGCTCGCTCGGCCAGGGTGTCTCCGACCACGATCCGCCGGTGCTGACGCTGCGCACCGACTGGGTCGCACCGGAGCAGCCGGCCTGGTTCTCGACTGACGTCGCCTTCATCGACGCCGGGCTGCAGCCGCTCTTCACGACCGGCCCGGTGCAGCGTGTCGTCGTGCGCAACGCGAAGGCCGACGGCACCCCCGGCGGCGCGCCGCTGGAGATCTCGCGGATCACGGTCGACGGCGACCACCCGAGCGACTTCGCGCTGACGCACACGACGTGCACGCGCGGCGAGCTGGCGCCCGCCGGCAGCTGCGTCGTCGAGGTCCGCTTCAACCCGTCGGCGCTCGGCGCGCGCGACGCGCTGCTGACGTTCGAGACGAGCGTCGGCCCGCGGACGCTGTCGCTCGCCGGCAGCGGCGCGGAGGCGTCGTCGGGCAGAGACGGCAGAGACGGGGCGGACGGCAGAGACGGATCCAACGGCAGAGACGGGGCGGACGGCAGAGATGGCGCTGACGGTCCCGCGGGTCCGAAGGGCGACGCCGGCGCGGCCGGCCCGAAGGGCGACAAGGGCGATCGCGGCGAGCGAGGCGAGAGAGGCGCGAAGGGCGATCCCGGCCGCGACGCGACCGTGACGTGCACGATCAGAGGCACGAGCAGAATCTCCTGCTCGATCGTGTTCAGAAACGCGAGAGCGGCGGCCTCGTCGAAGCTCAAGCGCAAGAGCCAGGCGGTGCTGGTGCGCAACGGCCGCACCTACGCGAAGGGCCGCGTCGGCAGCCTGCGCGCGACCCGCGCGGTCAGCCGCGGCCGCTACACGCTGCGCGTCGGCAGCGGCGCCAAGGCCCTGAAGCTGCCGGTCACGGTGCGCTGAGGCGAGGGGCCGCGCGGGGACTTCCCCGCGCGGCCCTCACGAACGCAGGCGTTTTTGTGTGAATTGTGGGGGGACATCCTCACTGTTCATAAAGACAGTGCATCTCACGCCGATCTCCGGCATGCGGTTCCCGTCAATCCGCCGGAGGAAGAGATGAAGCTCACAGTCAGGACGAAGCTGCTCGGCGGCTTTCTCGTCGTGATCGCGCTGATGGTCGCGGTCGGGACGCTCGCGATCGTCAAGCTCGGCTCGATCAACACGGTCACGACCGAGCTCGGCGACAACGCCGTGCCGGCCTTGCAGAACTACGCGCTGCTCAACAACAGCACGCAGGCGTACCGCAAGGACCAGCTGCGCTACGTGACGGCGATCGACGCCAGAGACAGAGCGGAGATGGCCGACACGATCGCCGAGGACCTCAGAAACATGGAGCTGGCGATCAGACGCGGGACCGCGCTGGCGATCTCGCCGGCCGGTCGCGCCGCCTTCGCGGACTTCGTCAGAGACTGGAACCTCTACGTCGAGCTGACCGGCGACTACAGAATGATCGCCGACGCCGGCCGCGAGCGCGAGGCGATCGCGCTGATGTCGATCGGCGGCGGCAAGGAGGCGTTCAACAACGTCAGAGCGTCGCTCAACGCCGCCACCGACCTGCGCGGCAGATCGTCGTCCGCGCTCGCCGCCGACGCCAACGACACCGTCAGCTCGACCCGCTCGATCATCGTCGTGCTGCTGGTCGCGGCCGCGCTCGCCGGCCTCGCGATCGCGCTGCTGCTGGCGCGCGGGATCGTCGGCGGCGTGCGCCAGATGCGCGACGCCGCGCGCGGGATCGCCGTCGGCGACATCGACCAGCGGATCGAGATCAGATCGCGCGACGAGATCGGCGAGACCGGCGAGGCGTTCAGAGCGATGGTCGCCTACCTCGACGAGACCGCCGAGGCGGCGCGCCGGATCGCCGCCGGCGACCTCGCCGTCGACGTGCGGCCGAAGTCCGACAGAGACGCGCTCGGCAACGCCTTCCTGGAGATGAGCACCGAGCTGCGCAGCGCGCTCGGCGACCGTTCCAGCCTCGAAGCGCTGGTCGAACGGATGGAGAGCCTGTCGGCGCACGACCTCGCCGCGCTGGAGCGGGCGCTGGCCGCCGTCGCCGAGGGCGACCTGACCGTCGAGGCGACCGCCACGACCGGACCGGTCGAGATCGAGGCCGGCCTCGCGGCGGGCCGCCTGGCCGAGATCTTCAACGCGATGCTCGCGCAGTTGCGCGGCTCGGTCGAGGGCTATGGCGCGATGCGCGAGAAGATGGCGCAGCTGCTGCGGCAGATCGCGCAGGAGTCGCAGGCGGTCGCGGCCGCCTCGCAGCAGATGGCGACGACCTCCGAGGAGTCCGGCCGCGCCGTCGGCGAGATCGCCTCCGCCGTCGGCGAGGTCGCGGCCGGCGCCGAGCGCCAGGTGCGGGCCGTCGGCGAGGCGCGCGAGCTGACCGAGCAGGTCGTCTCCGCGACCGGCAGCTCCAGCGAGGACGCCCGTCAGACGGCTGACGCCGCCGAGCAGGCGCGCGCGGTCGCCGAGGAGGGCGCCGCCGCGATCGGCGAGGCGACGGCCGCGATGGAGGCGGTGCAGGCCTCCTCGGCCGACGTCACGACGACGATCCGCGAGCTGGGCGCGAAGTCCGACGAGATCGGCGGCATCGTCGGCACGATCACGGGCATCGCGGAGCAGACGAACCTGCTGGCGCTGAACGCCGCGATCGAGGCGGCGCGCGCCGGCGAGCAGGGTCGCGGTTTCGCGGTCGTCGCCGAGGAGGTGCGCAAGCTGGCGGAGGAGTCACAGGAGGCGGCGCGCTCGATCTCCGGCCTGATCGCCGAGATCCAGCGCGAGACCGGCCGCGCCGTCGACGTCGTCGAGAACGGCGCGCAGCGCACCTCCGACGGCGTCGTCACCGTCGAGCAGGCGCGTGACTCGTTCCTGCGGATCGGCACGAGCGTCGAGGACATGACGCAGCGCGTCAACGGGATCGCCGCGACGATCGGCGAGATCTCGCTCAGCGCCGGCCGCATGCAGCAGAACATGGTCGACGTCGCCGCGGTCGCCGAGCAGTCGTCAGCCTCGACCGAGCAGGTCTCGGCCTCGACGCAGCAGACGTCCGCCTCGACCCAGGAGATCGCCGCCTCCGCGCAGGAGCTGGCGCGCACCGCCGAGGAGCTGGAGCGGCTGGTGGGCCAGTTCAAGCTGTGACGATGTCGTGACCCGGCGGAGCTGCTCGTGATGGCGCACGAGTAGCCTGCTGGGCTTCAGTACTTCCCCCACACAGCCGATCAGGGAGCCATGGGACATCACTTGCAGGACATCGAAGCACCGGACACGAGAGCGAAGTCGCGGCGGATGCGGCTGAGCGCCGGGGCGGTCGCGCTCCTGCTCGCCGGCACCCTTGCGGCGTGCGGTGGCGACGATTCGTCTGACAGCACCACCACGAGCGCCGCAAGCGGCTCGACGACCGAGCAGACGGCGCCGGCGGAGACGACCGAGACGACCGCGGCGGCCGAGGACAACGGCGTCGCCGAGCTGAGCGGCGAAGAGATCCTGGCGGCGGCGAGAGATGCCGCGAAGGGCGCGACCGCCGTCCACGTCGCCGGTGTGATGGAGGAGGTCGAGCTCGACATCAGCCTCGTCAAGGGCGAGGGCGCGACCGGCAGAATCACGCAGGGCGGCGCGGGCGCCGAGATCATCGTCGTCGGCGACGAGATCTTCCTCAAGGGCGACGAGAGATTCTACGAGTCGCTCGGCGGCGAGGCGGTCGTGAGACTGCTCGGCGACAAGTGGCTGAAGGTCCCGGCCGGCGGCGACGGCTTCGAGAGCTTCGAGCAGATCACCGACATGGAGACGCTGCTCGACGAGGCGCTCAGACCCGAGGGCGGCACGGTCGAGAAGGGCGAGACGAGCGACGTCGACGGCACGCCCGCGATCGGGCTGACGAGCGGCGAGAGAAGAGGCACGCTGTTCGTCGCGACGACGGGCGAGCCGTTCCCGCTGAAGATCGTCGGCGAGGGTGACAGAGGCGAGATCACGTTCGACGGCTGGAACGAGCCGGTCGAGCTGGAGGCGCCGACCGACGTGATCGACGTCGCCGAGCTGCAGAGAGCCGGCAGCAGCTGATCAGGTAGCAAGCACCGGAGAGTCTGGGTCGCTCAGCGACCAGAACTCTCCGCTGCTCATGAGGAGGAGGGCGTCGTCGCCAGCGCACGCAGCGCGGCGAGCGGCGCCCACTCCGAGATCGTGCGGCCGTCGAGCACGGCCGCGATCTCCCACGCCAGCGCCGACTCGACGTCGGCGTTCGCGAGCAGGTCGTCGACGTCGACTGCCAGCAGCCGCGCGGACAGCCGCGCCGGCAACCCGACGATGACGGCGTCGCCGAGCGTGCGCCGCTCCTGCGCGCCGCGCCGCGTCAGCCGCCGCAGATAGGCGCAGTCGGAGGCGTCCACGCGCGTCGCGACGACGGCCGCGCCGGCCAGCGCGTCGAGCGCGCCGACGCCGGCCCCGACCGCGCGCAGGTCGTCGCGCACGAGCGCGGCTTCGGCGCAGAGCCGAACCGCCAGCTCGAACTCCACGCCGGCCGTCGCGGCGGCGTCGGCGACAGCTGCGAGCGCGCCGCCGACCGGCAGCGTCCACGGCTCGTGCCGATCACCCGCGCGCACCGCTGCGCGGCTGACGACGCATTCCTCCAGCGCTGAACCCAGCGCGCTTCCGCGCGGGCCGGCGGCGGCGCCCGCGCGCCGGTCGCAATCGCGTTGGTCGCGGCGCCCACCGGGCAGCACGCGCAGTGTCGGAGTGTCGTTCGCCTCGATCATGGTGTAGAAATTAATTCTACATGGGAGGACGACGAGGTGCAAAGCCGCTGACGCGACGCGATTGGCTGTTCGGCTCACGGCCGCGACGGATGGCGCTGGAGGCGCTGCTGGCCGAGCCGGCGGGGGAGGCGTGGTCGAAGGCGCGGCTGGCGCGCGCGGCCGGCGTCAGCCCGCACGGCGGCATCGACGAGCAGGTCGACGGCTTCGTCAGAATCGGCCTGCTGGAGCGGCGCGACGGCGGCTACGCGCTCGCCGACCCGCCGCCCGCCTACGCCGCGACGCTCGCGGCGCTGCTGCGCGAGCTGGAGCGGCTGCCGGACTCCTGAGGCGGCGCTACGCCGCCGCGGCCAGCGGCTCGCCCGCGGGCGGCGCCGCGACCGGCGTCCGCCGCCGTATCAGCGCCATCCCGCCGCCGGCCGGTGCCCACGCGACGCCGCGGAACTTCCACGGCTCGTCGGGCGCGTTGGTCGGCAGCAGCTCGACCTCGCGCAGCATCACGCGCAGCACGACGTCCAGCTCCATGTGCGCGAAGGTCGCGCCGATGCAGCGGCGGATCCCGCCGCCGAAGGGGATCCACGAGTAGGTCTCCGGCCGCACGTCGAGGAAGCGGTCGGGGTCGAAGCGGTCGGGGTGGGGGAAGAGCGCCGGGTCGTAGTGGGTCAGGCCGGCGCTGAGGCCGATCAGCACGCCCTTCGGCAGGCGGTAGCCGCCGACCTCGAACGGTCTGCGCGTGTGGCGGCCGGCGAAGGAGATCACCGGGCGCATCCGCTGCACTTCGCGGATCGTCGCCTCGCGCAGCGCTCTCCCACCGGCGTCGGCCTCCTCGACCAGGCGCGCGAGCACGTCGGGGTGGCGGCGCAGCCGCTCGACCGCCCACGCGAGCGTGTGCGCCGTCGTCTCGTGGCCGGCGGCGAGCATCGTCACGAGCTGGTCGCGGATCTCGGCGTTGCTCAGCTCGCTGCCGTCGGCGCGGCGCGCCTGCACCATCAGTGCGAGCACGTCGAGCCGCTGCTCGACGTCGGGGTCGCGGCGGGCCTCGTCGATCAGCGTGTCGAGGATCGCGTCGACCTCGGCGCGCAGTCGCAGGAAGCGGCCCCACGGGCTGAGGCGGCCGAGGTCCTTCTGCGCGCGCGGGAAGCGCGAGAGGCTCTGGCCCAGCTCGGTCCAGCGCGGCAGCAATCTCTCCAGCCGCTCCATCCGCTCGCCGCTGGCGCCGAAGACGGCGCTCAGTATCGCCTTCAGCGTGATCGTCTGCATCGGCCCGGCGGTCGCGAACTCGACCCCTTCGGGCCACTGCGCGATCTGCTCGCGCGCGATCTGCTCGATCAGCGGCTCGTACGCCTTCATCCGTCTGCCCTGGAACGGCGGCAGCAGCAGCTTGCGCTGCTCCATGTGGTGCTCCTCGTCGATCCCGAGCAGCGAGTTGTTGCCGAGCACGCGCCGCAGCGGGCTCTGGCTGCCGGCGTGGAGCGTCTTCGGATCGGCCATGAAGGTGTGCTTGATCAGCGCCGGGTCCGACAGCACGACGAGGCGGCCGAGGCCGGCCATGTGGAGCGAGAAGATCGGCCCGTAGCGGCGCCGCTGGCGTTCGAGGAACGGCCGCTGGCGCGTCAGCATGCCCAGCGTCTGCAGCGCTATCGGCATCCGCGGGCGGGGCGGCATGCCTTCGATCGGGCTCATCCTCGCTCCTCGTGGTCGACGCGACAGCGGCTGGTACATGAGCGTACCAGCCGCTGGGGGGTGTTGCGTCAGCGCACTTCGACCGTCGCGGCGCGCTCGACGACCTGCCGGCGGCCGCTGCGCTCGACCGCCTCGACCGCGAGCTGCAGTCTGCGTCCCTGCACGCTCTCCTCGAAGCGCAGCGGCAGCGTCGCGGAGATCAGCTTGCCGTCGCGCTTCAGCGCGATTCCGCGGCTGGCGAGGCCGACCGCGCCGCTGGCCGCGGCGCGCCCGCTGCGCAGGTCGATCGTCACCGTGCCGAGGCGCGCGCCGTTCTCGGAGACGTGCACGGCGACCGACTTCAGCAGCTTCCATCTGAGCGGGTGACGCCAGCTGAGACCGACCGGGACGGCCTCGCCGGCGTCGGCGCTCAACGCCCGCCGCTCCAGCCGCAGCACGCCGACGAGGTCGGATTCGCAGCGCTGCACCTTCGTCTCCAGCTGGTCGCGCGTGACGACGTCGCTGCCCTGCTCGCAGTCGATCGTGTCGGGCTCTCTGTCGGCCGCCGCGACCGTGTCGGCGCCGAGGCCGGCGAGCAGCGTGTCGCGGCCGGCGCCGCCGATCAGCTGGTCCGGGCCGTCGCCGCCTTCGAGGCGGTCGTCGCCGCCGAGGCCGTCGAGCGTGCTGAAGGCGCTGAACGAGAACAGCTTGTCGGGGCCGGGCGTGCCGGTCACGTTCTCGACGTTGCCGCGGACGTTGTCGCGCTCGAACGGCGCGCCGTCGTTGGCGACGTTGTCGAGCGAGACGTTGACGCCCGGCGTCGCGGAGCGCGGCGCGTAGTTGATCCCGTCGACGCCGGGGCCGCCGTGGTGGTCGTCGGCGCCGTCGCCGTCGACGGTCACGAACAGGTCGCCGCCATCGCCGCCGGCGAGCGAGTCGTCGCCGTTGCCGCCGAGGAAGACGTCGGCGCGGGCACTGCCCCACAGTCTGTCGGCGAACGCGGTCCCGTGGAAGCCCTCGAAGCCGTGCACGAGCAGGTTCTCGTTGGCGATCCCGTCGAGCACGTTGTCGTCGGCGGTGACGCTGGTCGCGCTGGGCGCGTCGAACCAGCTGATCCAGTCGAAGCCGTCGCCGCCGGCGAGCGTCACGACGCCGCGCGGGAGGCTGCCCTCGCGGTGGCCGGCGGTGACGTAGTCGGAGTCGGGGCCGGCGTCGACGAAGGCCGCCTGCGGCGCGCGGTAGTCGAGCCGGTCCGAGCCGCCCGCCAGCCGCAGCGACAGCGACGCCGTGCCGGCGGCGCACTCGAGCGTGCCGCCGACGACGACGCATCTGTTCGTGCCGCTGCGCTGCGCGACGGTGTCGGCGATCACGAGCTTGGTGCCGACCTGGCGGACGGTCACGGCGTTGGCCTCGTTCTGGCCCGCGCTGTCGTCGAAGTACGTGTAGGTGTTGGCGGTCGGGTCGTAGATGACCGCGGCGGCGCCGGCGGCGGCCGGCGCGGCGAGTGCCGAGGCAGCGGCGAGCGCCGCGACCGCGAGGGTGCGTGACATGGTTGCTCCTTGGGTGGGGTGGTGGGGTGGTGAAGCGGTGCCGGGCGGCGCGCGTCAGCGGCCGTCCCAGCGCTGCTCGTGCTCGGCGTGCGTACGCAGATAGGCGCCGGGGCCGAACTTCTCGTCGTAGAACGCGAGGTCGAGGTGGTGGGCCTGGAGGTACGTCGTGATGTGCAGGCTCGGCACGGTCCCCGGGAATCTCCCGAACGTGTCGAGCACGTACTGCGCCTGCAGCGCGACGCAGGCGCGGAAGTCGGCGCCGTGCGGCTGCGCGCTGCCGCGCGCGGCCGGGCTGTCCTTCCACGGGCCGGGCGTGCCGGCGTTGTGCGGACCGCCGGCGCCGAACTTGCGCTCGCACAGCAGCTCGACCGCCTCGCTCATGTCGGCGACGTGCGGCGGGCAGAGCGCGCTGAAGAGGCCGTCGGCGCCGGTCGGGTTCGGGACCGCCCAGCGCGCGTCGACGTCGGCGCGGAAGCCGAGGCCGGGGACGTCGGGGTCGTCGCTGGCGCCGAGCACGGTGAGGTGGTCGATCCCGTCGAACATCCAGCCGCCGAGGCCGATCCCCTGCAGCATCAGCGCGCCGGCGTAGCAGCCGGCCGCCTGCTCGGCGGCGAGCTGCGTCATCGCGCGCTGTTCGAGGTAGCTGAGCGGGTACGCCGCGCTCGGATCGACGAGCGACGCGAAGCGCTCGACGCCCGGAATCGGCCGGCCGTTGACGTCGTCGTAGAGGACCGCGCCGTTCTGCGTCAGGTAGCAGAGCACCTGCAGCATGTGCTGGGCGAGATCGCCGACCGGGAACGCGAGCAGGCTGCCGGGGCGGTTGACGCACCAGTGGTTGTGGCCCTCGATGAACGGCTCCTGCGCCGGCAGGTGGAGGCGTCTGTCGGCGATCCGCCGCACCTGCGCTCGGTGGCGCGCGACCATCAGCTCCGGCGTGACCTCCTCGGCGCCGGGGTCGACGAGCGCGCCGGCGTCGCGCGTGCGCAGCAGGTAGAGGCCGCTGTCGTCGGTGAACAACAGCTCGCTGGTGTGGAAGCCGGCCGCCGAGGGGAAGGTGCGGCCGGCCGCGCCGCCGGCGTAGTTGGCCATGTGCGGCGCGTAGCGGGCGTTGTGCGTGATGCCGGCGTGCCAGCCGGTCGTGCCGGCGACGGCGCTGAGAACGAGCATCGTCTCCAGCTCGTCGAGCGGCTGCGGCGCCTGCTCGGAGCGGTAGGCGAGCGGTCCGTCGGGGATCTCGCTGCCGCGCGCGAAGCGGCGCGAGCGGCGGCCGTAGAGCGCCTCGACGAGCGGGAACGACGCGAGGCTCTGGAGGCCGGGATGGACCCCGGCGGCGGTGGGGAGCTGCGAAGCGGTGGACATGGCCGGCACTGTCGCGAGGCGCCCGTTCGCCGATCGTTCGGCCACCGTCTTCGGCGCGTCTGCGGCCGTCTGCGCGCGTCTGCGGCGGGGCGCCGAGCGGCCGGACTCCGGTCGATCACTGGTCCCTGAGACCAGCGATCGACCGGTGTCGGCGCTACCGCACCTTCAGCGGCAGCACGACCGTGCGGCCGACGAGCGGGCCGTCGCCGCCGTACGTGATCCGCAGGCGCTTGGTGCCGGCGGTCTCGAAGCGGTCGAGCTTGACGCGGGCACGGCCGCCGCGCACCTTCGCGCTGCCGACCGTGCGGCCGGCCTCGGTCACGCGCACCGTGCCGCCCGGGTTGAGGCCCGGCGCGGTGACGGCGATCCGCAGCCGCGCGCGCGTGCGTCCGGCCTCGACGCGCTTGGTCACGCGCGTCGCCTTCAGCGCCGGCGCCGCTCTGCGCACCGGCACGACGACCGTCGTCGAGGAGGCGGCGACGCTGTCGCTGCCGGAGAAGCGGACCGTCAGGCGGTGGCGGCCCGGTCTCAGCGCCGTGCCGTGCAGCTTGACCGTCGCGGCGCCGTCGCTGACGCGGCCGCTCGCCAGCGGCTGCGCGCCGGCCGCGATCGCGACCGTTCCGCTCGCCGTCGCCGGCGCGGCGACGCTGACCTGCACGGTCGCGCCGACGCCGTACGTCGCGCCGCTGGAGGCCGCGGTCGTGCGCGAGCCGGCCGGAGCCGAGCCGCCGGAGCCGCCCGCGCCCGCGTCGGAGCCCGCGA
>NZ_JAWSTH010000078.1:0-31289 GCF_033542075.1 Conexibacter stalactiti | reverse complement strand
CGCCTCGCGCGCCGAGGGCAGCGCCGCCCGGCCGCGGTTCGCACGGCCCGGCGCCGGCCGCGCGCTCGTGCTCGCCGTGCTCACCTGGGGCGCGCTCGGCGGGCGCAGCCTCGCGCGCGAGGGGCGCCGGATCGCTGGTCACCTCGATCGCGACGATCTCGCCGGCGCGCGCGCCGCGCTGCCCGCGCTGGCCGGTCGCGATCCCTCCCAGCTCGACGCGGCCGGCGTCAGTCGCGCGGTCGTCGAGTCACTGGCGGAGAACAGCTCGGACGCCGTCGTCGGCGCGCTCGTCTGGGGCGCGATCGGCGGCCCGGCCGGCGTCGCCGCCTTCCGCGCCGCCAACACGCTCGACGCGATGGTCGGTCACAGATCACCCCGCTACGCCGAGTTCGGCTTCGCGTCGGCCAAGCTCGACGACGCGCTCGGCTGGCCGGGCGCCCGTCTCGGCGCGCTGCTGACGGTCGCGACGGCCCCGGTCGTCGGCGGCTCCCCGCGTGCCGCTCTGACGATCTTGCGCCGCGACGGTGCCGCCCATCCGTCGCCGAACGCCGGCCGGATGGAGGCCGCCTTCGCCGGCGCGCTCGACCTCCGCCTCGGCGGTCCGCTGAACTACGGCGAGCGCCGCGAGGAGCGCCCGACGCTCGGCGACGGCCGCGCCGCGACCCCCGCCGACGCCCACCGCGCCGCCCGCCTCAGCCTCGCCGTCGGCGCCGCCGCGGCGGTCCTCTGCGCCGCCGCCCGCGCCGTTCGCCCCGCCCGTGCCACCCCTGCCACTGGAGCCCCCGCATGAGAGGCGCGATTCTGATCGCCGGCACGCACTCCGATGCCGGCAAGTCGGTCGTCACGACCGGGATCTGCCGCTGGCTCGCGCGGCAGGGGATCTCGGTCGCTCCCTTCAAGGCGCAGAACATGGCGCTCAACAGCGTCGTCGCGCACGACGGCAGCGAGATCGGACGGGCGCAGGCGGCGCAGGCGGCCGCCTGCGGGATCGAGACCGAGGCGGCGATGAACCCGGTCCTGATCAAGCCGTCGGGGCAGCGACACAGCCAGATCGTCGTGATGGGCAAGCCGTACGCCGACGCCGACGCGCGCAGCTACCAGACGCTCAAGGATCAGCTCAAGCCGATCGTCGGGGAGGCGCTCAGCGACCTCCGCAGCCGCTTCGACGTCGTCGTCTGCGAGGGCGCCGGCAGCCCCGCCGAGATCAACCTGCGCGCAGCCGACATCACCAACATGGGGCTCGCGACCGCGCACGGGCTGCCGGTCCTGGTCGTCGGCGACATCGACCGCGGCGGCGTGATGGCGTCGCTGTTCGGCACGCTCGCGCTGCTGGACGAGAACGACCAACGCCACATCGGCGGCTTCCTGATCAACAAGTTCCGCGGTGACGCGTCGATCCTCGCCCCCGGCCTGACGCAGCTCGAAGCGATGACCGGCCGCGCGACGCTCGGCGTGCTCCCGCATGTCGAGGACCTGTGGATGGACGTCGAGGACTCGCTCGCGCTGGAGGCGCCGCGGCCGGAGGCGCCGGCGCTCGGCGAGACGCTCGACGTCGCCGTCCTGCGGCTGCGCTGGATGAGCAACTTCACCGACGTCGACGCGCTCGCGACCGAGCCGGGCGTGCGGGTCCGCTTCACGCGCTCGGCGGTCGACCTCGAACGGGCCGACCTCGTCGTGATCCCGGGCACGAAGGCGACCGTCGAGGACCTCCAGCGGCTGCGCGACAACGGCCTCGACGCGGTCCTGGCGAAGCGTGCCGCGCAGGGACTCCCGATCCTCGGCATCTGCGGCGGGTACCAGCTGCTCGGCCATACGATCGAGGACATGGTCGAGTCGAGACTCGGGACCGTCGAGGGGCTCGGCCTGCTGCCGGTCAGCACCCGCTTCGCCGCCGACAAGCTGCTGCGCCGCCGCAACGGGTCCTGCGACTGGCTCGGCGCGCCGGTCGCCGGCTACGAGATCCGCCACGGCCGCGTCACGCGTCATGGCGGCGAGCCGCTGCTGCAGGACGCGGGCGACCGCGAGCCCGACGGCTGTCGCGCCGGCGAGACGCTCGGCACCAGCTGGCACGGCGCGCTCGAGCACGACGCCTTCCGCCGCGCGCTGCTGCTGCACGTCGCGCGCGTGCGCGGGCGCGCCTTCCGCCCGGGGAACAGAGATTTCGCGGCCGCCCGTGAGCAGCGGCTCGACGTGCTCGGCGACCTGATCGAGCAGCACGTCGACACCGCTGCGCTCGAAGACCTGATCAGCGGCGGGGTTCCCGCCGGCCTTCCGACCGTCCACACAGAGGTGCGCACGTGCTCCGTTTCGTGACGACCGCCGACACCGAGATCCTCGCCACCGCGGCGGCGGTCGAGCGGCTGCCGGCCGACTTCCCGCAGGTGCGCTGCGCCAACCCGTACGGCGCCGACGCGGCGCAACTGGTCGACTCCGTGGTCGACGGTGCCGGCGTCGTGCTGGTGCGCGTGCTCGGCGGCAGACGCGGCTGGCCCGACGGCCTGCCGCTGCTGGTCGCCGCCTGTCGCGAGCGGGGGATCCCGCTGCTGGCGCTCGGCGGCGAGGCGTCGCCGGACGCGGAGATGACCGCGCTCTCGACCGCCCCCACCGGCGCCGTCGCGATGGCCGGCGAGTACCTCCGCCACGGCGACGTCGACAACGTCGAGCAGCTGCTGCGCTTCCTCGCTGACACCTTCCTGCTGGAGGGCTGGGGCTTCGAGCCGCCGCACGAGACCGCCGACCTCGGGGTGTACGTGCCGGGGCGCGGAGACGTGGAGATCGACGAGGCGCGCGCCGGCCATGACCCCGACAAGCCGACGGTCGGGATCTGCTTCTACCGCTCCCACCGCCTCACCGGCAACACCGCCTTCGTCGACGAGCTGTGCGCGCAGATCGAGCAGGCCGGGGCGAACGCGCTCGCGGTCTGGAGCTACACGCTGCGGCGCGACAGAGACGGCTCGGTCGCCGCGCTCGCGCTGCTCGACGGGAAGGTCGACGCGCTGCTGACGACGATGCTCGCGACCGGCGGCTCCAACGCCGGCGACGCGTCGCGGGCGGCCGCTGCGGACGGCGCCTCGGAGGGCGCCGGCGAGCAGTGGCAGGAGTGGGACGCGACCGCGCTCGCCGCGCTCGACGTGCCGGTGATCCAGGCGATCACCGCGACCGCCTCGCGCGCCGCCTGGCTCGCCTCCGACAGCGGCCTCTCGCCGCTGGACTCGGCGACGCAGGTCGCGATCCCCGAGTTCGACGGCCGCCTGCTCGGCGGCGTGATCTCGTTCAAGGAGCGCGACAGCGCCGCCGACTCGCCGGTCGGCGTGCCGGTCCCGCGCTACGTGCCGGACGCCGAGCGCTGCGCGCACGTCGCGCGGCTCGCCGTCAGACACGCGCGGCTGCGTTTCCTGCCCGCGGCGCAGCGCAGAGTCGCGCTGCTGCTGACCTCCTTCCCGACCAAGCACGCGAAGGTCGGCATGGCCGTCGGCCTCGACACGCCGGCGTCGGCGATCGCGCTGCTGGAGCGGCTGCGCGCGGACGGCATGCGCGTCGATTCGCCGTACGCCGACGGCGACGCGCTGATGCACGCGCTGATCGGCTCCGGCGGTCACGATCCCGAGTTCCTCACCGACGAGCAGCTCGCCGCGTCGCCGCTGCGCTTCCCGGTCGCCGCGTATCTGGAGCGGTACGCGGGGCTGGAGGACGAGCTGCGCGAATCGATCGAGGAGAAGTGGGGCCCGCCGCCCGGCGACCGCTTCCTCGACGGCGACGACTTCGTCGTGGCCGGAATCGAGCTGGGCGACGTGCTCGTCGCGATCCAGCCGCCGCGCGGCTACGGCGAGGACCCGGTCGGGATCTACCACGACCCCGAGCTGCCGCCGACCCACCACTACCTCGCCGTCTACTGGTGGATCGAGCAGGCGTGGGGCGCTGACGCGATCGTCCACCTCGGCAAGCACGGAACGCTCGAATGGCTGCCCGGCAAGACGCTCGCGCTCTCGCGCGGGTGCGCGCCCGACGCGACGCTGGGCGAGCTGCCGCTGATCTACCCGTTCGTCGTCAACGATCCCGGCGAGGGCGTGCAGGCGAAGCGGCGCGCGCACGCCGTGATCGTCGACCACCTGATCCCGCCGATGATGCGCGCCGACTCCTACGACGAGATGGCCGTGCTGGAGGCGCTGCTGGACGAGTACGCGCGCCTGGAGGTGCTCGACCCGCCGAAGCTGCCCGCTCTGGCGGCGCGGATCTGGACCGCGATCGAGGCGGCCAACCTGCAGGCCGACCTCGGCGTCGAGGAGCGGCCGGAGGATCTGGGGGAGCTGGTCGAGCACATCGACGGCTACCTCTGCGAGGTCAAGGACATCCAGATCAAGGACGGCCTGCACGTGCTCGGCGCGGTGCCGACGGGGCCGCAGCTGCGTGGTCTGACGTCGGCCTTGCTGCGCCTGGGGTCGGGCAGCGTCGTCGGGTTGCGGCGCGCGGTCGGGCTCGCGTACGGGCTCGACGAGGAGGCGCTCGTGGCGGCTGCGGGTTCGCCGTTCGCGGGGTCGGTTCCGCCGGCGTTGGTGGAGCGCTTCCGCGGCCCCGCGGCGTCCAACGGCGACCTCGTAGATCGGCTGGAGAGCGCGCAGATGGCGCTGCTCGACGGGTTGGCGGAGGCCGATTGGGACGCCGATGCGGTCGAGGGCGTCGTCGCCTCGACGCTGGGCATCGGCGGCTCGGCTGACGCAGATCGTGGCTCGGCCGTTGCAAATGGTGGCGCGGCTGACGCAAAGAGCGGCGCGGCTGAGGTGATCCGCACGCTCCGCTTCGCCTGCGAGGAGGTGCTGCCGCGCGTCCTGCGCACGACCGAGGAGCTCGACAACGTCGTCGCCGCGCTCAACGGCCGCCACATCCCGGCGGGTCCGTCGGGCGCGCCGACGCGCGGACGGATCGACGTGCTGCCGACCGGTCGCAACTTCTACTCCGTCGACCCGCGCGCGCTGCCATCGCAGCTGTCGTGGGGCGTCGGCGTCAAGCTCGCCGACGCGCTGCTCGACCGTCATACGCGCGACCACGGCGCGCTGCCGAGAACGGTCGGGCTGGTCGCGTGGGGGACAGCGGCGATGCGCACGCAGGGCGACGACGTGGCGGAGATCCTCGCGCTGCTCGGCGTGCGGCCGACGTGGCACCCCGAGTCGCAGCGCGTGACCGGGATCGAGGTGATCCCGCTCGCCGAGCTGGGCCGTCCGCGGATCGACGTGACCGTGCGCATCTCAGGCTTCTTCCGCGACGCTTTCCCGCACCTCGTCAACCTGCTCGACGACGCCGTCGCGCGGGTCGCGGCGCTGGAGGAGGACGACGCCGACAACTACGTCGCCGCGCACGCGCGCGCGGACGCCGAGCGGCTCGCTGGCGAGCTGGGCAGCGACGCCGCCTGGCGCCGCGCGACGACCCGCATCTTCGGCTCCAAGCCCGGCACCTATGGCGCCGGGCTGCTGCAGTTGCTGGAGACGCGCGACTGGCGCGACGACGCCGACATCGCCGAGGTCTACGAGGCGTGGGGCGGCTATGCCTACGGCCGCGGGCTCGACGGCGCGCCGGCGCGCGAGGCGATGCGCGAGGCGTTCGGGCGGATCGACGTGGCGGTCAAGAACGTCGACTCGCGCGAGCACGACATCCTCGACTCCGACGACTACTACCAGTACCACGGCGGCATGATCGCGACCGTGCGGGCACTCACCGGCCGCGCGCCGGCCGCTTACCTCGGCGATTCCTCGGATCCGTCGCGCGCGGTCGCGCGCTCGCTGGAGGAGGAGACGCGGCGGGTCTTCCGCGCGCGCGTCGCCAACCCGCGCTGGATCGCCTCGATGATCCGCCACGGCTACAAGGGCGCGGCCGAGCTGTCGGCGACCGTCGACTACCTGTTCGGCTACGACGCGACCGCCGGCGTCGCCGAGGACTGGATGTACGAGCAGGTCGCGCAGAAGTACCTGCTCGACGACGACGTGGCGGCCTTCGTCGCGCAGTCGAACCCGTGGGCCGGCCGCGCGATCGCCGAGAAGCTGCTCGAAGCGGCCGACCGCGGCCTGTGGGCGGCGCCCGAGTCCGCGACGCTCGACGCGGTGCGGGAGAGATTCCTCGCGCTGGAGGGCGAGCTGGAGGAGGCGGGGTCGGCGTGACGCGCTTTGCGTCAGGTGCGCCGCGCTTTGTGTCAGGTGCGCCGCGCGTTGCGGAGGCCGCGCCGTGAGCGCGCACGCCTTCCCGCTGAGCGCGCTCGTCGGCCAGGAGGCGCTGATCGAGGCGCTGCTCGTCAACGCGGTCGCGCCCGACGTCGGCGGCGTGCTGGTGCGCGGCGAGCGCGGGACGGCGAAGTCGACGGCGGTGCGCGCGCTCGCGCCGCTGTTGCCGCCGGTCCACGTCGCGGCTGGTCAGCCGTTCGCGTTCGGGCCGGGTGAGGCGGCTCCCGGCGGCGTCGTGCCGGCCGACGCGGCGATCGAGGAGCGGCCGGCGCCCCTGGTCGAGCTGCCGCTGGGGGCGACGCTCGACCGGCTGGTGGGCGCTTTGGACCTCGGTCGCGCGCTTGCCGGCGAGCAGGCGTTCGAGGCCGGCCTGCTGGCGCGCGCGCACCGCGGGATCCTCTATGTCGACGAGGTCAACCTGCTGCCCGACCACCTCGTCGACGCGCTGCTCGACGCGGCCGCGTCGGGCGTCGCGCGGGTCGAGCGCGAGGCGGTCAGCGCCGCGCACGCCGCGCGCTTCCTGCTCGTCGGCACGATGAACGTCGAGGAGGGCGAGCTGCGCCCGCAGCTGCTCGACCGCTTCGGCCTCGGCGTCGAGGTGCGAGCGCCGCGCGACCGGATCGTGCGCGCCGAGATCGTCCGCCGCCGGCTCGCCTTCGAGCGCGACCCGGCGGGCTTCGCGGCGCGCTTCGCCGGCGAGGAGGCGACGCTCGCCGCGCGCATCGCCGCCGCCCGCGCACTGCTGCCGAGCGTGCGCCTGCCCGAGCGCGAGCTGCTGCGGATCACCGGCGCCTGTGCGGAGCTGGAGATCGACGGCGTCCGCGGCGACATCGTCTGCGCCCGCGCCGCGCAGGCGCTCGCCGCGCTGGAGGGCGCCGACGAGGTGACCGAAGCGCACGTCCGCCGCGCCGCCGCGCTGGCGCTCGCGCACCGGCGCCACAGAGATCCGCTCGGCTCTGGCGGGGGCGCTGCCTCCGAGGAGGAGCAGCTTCAGCGGGCGCTCGATGGGGAGCCGGGAGATGGAGAGCCCGAGCCGGATCCGCCGGGTGGGGGAGCTCCTCCTCCGCCCGCACCGCCGGAGCGCAGCAGCAGTTCCAACGGCTCATCTGGGGAGGGGGGAGGAGCCGGCGATCGCAGCGGCTCCGCCTCCGCTCCGGGCGCGGAGGGTTCGTTCTCCCCGACCGCCCGCGCCCGCGAGCGACGCGATCCGCCGGCACCGGCGACGTTGCCGATCGCCGCGCTGACGCTGGACGGGCGCGGCCGCGGGCCGGCCGGTCGCCGCGCGCGCGGCGCCGGTGCGGGCGTCGGCGCGATCGACGCGCGGCCGGCGCGCCCGGGCGCTGAAGACCTCGCGATCGTCGCGACCCTGCGCGCGCGGCTCACTTCGCCGATGAGTGGCGCTTTGTTCAGCCATGGGATGAACAAAGCGCCACTCATCCCGCTCCACGAGCATGTGCGGGCGGGGAGGGAGGCGGTGCTGCTCTGTCTGGTGGTCGACGCGAGCGGGTCGATGGGGGCGCGGCAGCGGCTGGCGAAGGTGAAGGGTGCGCTGTTGGAGTTGCTGCGCGACGCCTACGCGCGGCGTGACCGCGTCGCCGTGATCGCCTTCCGTGACGCGCATGCCGAGCTGCTCGTCAGACCGGGCGCGCCGCTGGAGCAGGCCGGTGCGGCGATCCGCGCGCTGCCGACCGGCGGCCGCACGCCGCTGGCCGAGGGCCTGCGCGAGGCGGCGCTGCTGATCGGCCGCGAGGCGGTGCGCGACCCGTCGCGGCGTGCCGTCGCGGTCGTGCTGACCGACGGCCGCGTGCAGGATCCCCACGGCGCGGTGCCGCTCGCGGCGCGCGCGCTCGGGGCCGCGGCGAGCGCCGTGCACGTCGTCGACACCGAGGAGGGCCACGTGCGGCTCGGGCTGGCCGGGCGCGTCGCGCTCGCGGCCGGCGGGCAGCTGCACCGGCTCGCGCCACCACCCGTCACCAGAACTCGCAGGAGCGCCGCATGACCGAACCCGAAGTCGAGACCGAGGCGACGAGCCCGCTCGCCAAGCACGGCGGCGACGAGGTCGACGTTCCGCACCGCCCCGGCGACCGCGGCAGCGCGGAGCCGAAGCGGCGCAAGCCGCGCGACAGAGCGCTCGTCGCCGTCTACACCGGACACGGCAAGGGCAAGTCGACGGCGGCGTTCGGGATGCTGCTGCGCGCCTGGGCGCGCGGATACAGATGCGGCGTCTTCCAGTTCGTCAAGTCGGGTAAGTGGAAGGTCGGCGAGGCGAGAGCGGCCGCGGCGCTCGGCGGGATCGACTGGGAGAAGATGGGCGACGGCTGGTCGTGGCTGTCGAGAGACCTCGACGAGTCGGCCGACCTCGCGCGCGAGGGCTGGGCGGAGGTCAAGCGCGCGATCGCCGAGGAGCGCTACGAGTTCCTGCTGCTGGACGAGATCACGTACCCGATCAAATGGGGCTGGATCGACGTGGCGGACGTCGTGGAGACGCTGCGCGCGCGGCCGGGCTTCCAGCACGTGATCATCACCGGCCGCGACGCCGCGCCGGAGCTGATCGAGCTGGCCGACCTCGTCTCCGAGGTGACGAAGGTCAAACACCCGATGGACCAGGGCATCCGCGCCCAGCAGGGGATCGAGTGGTGAGAACGCCGGGCGCACGGCGCGGTGGCCCCGAGGTGCTCGTGATCCTCGATGGCGCGAGCGAGCCGCTCGGGGCCGGGGCGCTCGGGGCCGGGCCGCTCGGCTCTGAGCCCCTCGGCTCCGAGCCGACGAGCCTTGAGCGGGCGGCGACGCCGGCGCTCGACGCGCTCTGCGCTGCCGGGACGCTGACGCGTGTGCGGACGGTCGCGCCGTGGCTGGAAGCCGGCTCGGAGCACGCGATCCCGGCGCTGCTCGGCTGGGTGCCGCCGGCGCCGGTCGACCGCGGTGCCATCGAGGCGGCCGCCCGCGGGATCGAGGTTCCCGCCGGCTGCCGAGCCTGGCGGGTCGATGTGCGCGTGGCTCTCGATGGCGCGCGGGCCGACGCCGGCGCGGTGCGTGAGTCAGTGGGCGAGGTGCTGGCGCGCGCCGACGCTGGCGCGGTGCGTGAGGCGCGCGCGTCCGCCGACGCCGGGACCGACGCCGACGCCGGCATCGGCGCGGTGCGTGAGGTGTGCGGCGGGCGAGGTGCGTCGCCGCGGTTCGCCGTCCACGCGCTCGGTGGGCACCGGCTGCTCGTCGTCGGTTCGGCGCCGCTGCCGACGCTGCCGGCGCTCGCGGGGCTGACGCTGCACGCGTGGCCTCAGGGCGTCGTGCCGCCGCGACTGCTCGGCGCCGACACCGTCGTCATCGCGGCGCCAGGCGCGGCAGCCGGGATCGCGCGGCTGATGGGCGCGCGTGTCGTGACGCCGCCCGGCGCGACCGGACAGCCCGGCAGCGATCTCGCGGCGAAGGCGCGGGCGGCCATCGACGCGATCGCCGACGGCGCCGCGCGGGTCGTCGTGCACGTCGGCGCGCCGGATGAAGCCGCGCACGAGCTGGACGCGGCTGGGAAGGTCATCGCGATCGAGGCAGCCGACCGCGACCTGATCGCGCCGCTCGTCGCCACGGTGCGCGCCGCCGGCGGCACGCTGCGCATCTGCCCCGATCACGGCTGCGATCCCGCCGACGGCCGTCACGTCGCGGCGCCGGTGCCATGCCTCACGTGGTCTGCGCAAGGCGCGCCATCGAGTGCGCAGCGTGCGCCGGACTTCGCGCAAGGCGCGCCATTGAGTGCGCAGCGCGCGCCGGACTGCGCGCAAGGCACGCCGCGATCTGCGCACGTCGCGCCGCGCCTGACCGAGCGCGCGGTCGCGGGGCTGCCGGTCGTCGAGCTGGCGCAGCGGGAGCGGGTGGCAGCGTGATCCCGCGACTGGTGATCGCCGGCACCAGCTCCGGCGCGGGCAAGACGACCGTCGCCAGTGGGCTGATCGGTGCGCTGCGCGCACGGGGGCTGCGCGTGCAGGGGTTCAAGGTCGGGCCGGACTACATCGATCCGAGCTATCACGCGCTCGCGGCCGGCCGGCCCGGCCGCAACCTCGACGCCTTCCTGTCGGGGACCGAGCTGATCGCGCCGCTCTTCCGTCACGGGGCCGGCGACGCCGACGTCGCGATCGTCGAGGGCGTGATGGGGCTGTTCGACGGCGCCTCCGGCCGCGGCGAGCTGGCTTCGACGGCGCAGGTCTCGAAGCTGCTGCGCGCGCCGGTCGTGCTGGTCGTCGACGGCTCGGCGATGGCACGCTCGGCGGCCGCGATCGTGCACGGCTTCCGCACCTTCGACCCCGACGTCCAGGTCGCCGGGGTGATCTTCAACCGCGTCGGCTCCGACGGCCACGCGCAGCTGCTGCGTGAGGCGGTCGAGCCGCTCGGGCTCCCGGTGCTCGGCACGCTGCGACGCGACGAGCGGATCGCCGCGCCAGAACGTCACCTCGGCCTCGTGCCCGTCGCCGAGCGCGAGCCGCGCACACGCGACGCGCTCTCCGTCCTGGCCGACGCGATCGCGAGGCAGACCGACCTCGACGCGCTGCTGACGCTCGCGCGCAGCGCGCCGCAGCTGGCGGGGGAGGCGTGGAGCCCGCACGCGGAAGCGCCGCGTGCCGGCGCAGCCGCCCCGCACGTCCGCGTCGCGATCGCGCAGGGGCCGGCCTTCTCGTTTCACTACCGCGAGAACCTGGAGCTGCTGGAGGCGGCTGGGGCGGAGCTGGCGCCGTTCGACCCGCTGCGCGACGAGGCGCTGCCGGCGGGGAGCGACGCGCTCGTGCTCGCCGGCGGCTTCCCGGAGGTGTTCGGCGCGGAGCTGGCCGCCAACGCGCCGCTGCGCACTGCGGTCGCCGCCCATGCCGCCGCCGGGCGACCGCTGCTGGCCGAGTGCGGCGGGCTGCTCTATCTGGGCGCCGAGCTCGACGGCCACGCGATGTGCGGCGTCCTGCCGCTGCGCGCGGCGATGGGCAGACGGCTGACGCTCGGCTATCGCGAGGCGACCGCTGCGACCGCCACGCCGTGGCTGGCGCGTGGCGAGCGCGTCCGCGGCCACGAGTTCCACTACACGCAGGTCGAGGCGGAAGGCGACGCTCCAGCGCCGGCGTGGACCCTCGCGGCTCGCGGCGTCGAGCGCACGGAGGGCTTCGTGCGCGGCGCCGTCCAGGCGAGCTATCTGCATGTGCACTGGGCGGCGTTCCCCCAGGTCGCGCGGGGATTCGTTGACGCGGCGGCGCGCGTGCGCGCTGGTGGCGAGGCGGGCGCGTGAGCGCGGTCGGCCTCGCGCGGGGTGCGGCGGGCGTGCGCGCGGTCGGCCTCGCGCGGGGTGCGGCGGGCGTGCGCGTGGGCGGCATTGGGCGGGGTGCGGCGGGCGTGCGCGTGGGCGGCATTGCGCGTGGTGCTGCGGGCCCGCGTGTCGGCAGCGAGGGCGTCGCGTGACGTTCGCGCTGCTGCTCGGCGGCACGCGCTCGGGCAAGAGCGCGCGCGCTGAGGCGATCGCGACGGCGACCGGCCTGCCCGTCCGCTACGTCGCGACCGCCGACGGCAGCGATCCTTCGTTGAGCGGGCGGATCGCCGCGCACGTCGCCCGCCGGCCGGGCACATGGGAGACGATTGAGGCCGGCGAGCGGCTCGCCGACGCGGTCGGCGAACCGAGCGCTCGCTGCGTCCTCGTCGACGGACTCGGACCATGGATCGCGACGGCGCTTCACCGCGCCGGCGCCTTCGACGATCCATCAGCCACGCGGCTCGCGGGGGTTGAGGAGACGATTCTCGGGCAGATCGAGCAGCTCGTCTCGACGGCCGCGACGGTCGTCGCCGCGGGCGGCGCGGTGATCGTCGTCGCCGAACAGGCCGGCGAGGGGGTGCTGCCGCCCGACCGCACCTCGCGCGCCTGGCTCGACCTGCTCGGCAGCGCGACGCAGCGGATCGCCGCAGCCGCCGACCGCGTCGAGCTGATCGTCGCCGGCCGCCCGCTCACGCTTGCGGATGCGTCTGCGCAAGCCGCGCCGGCATCTGCGCAAGCCGCGCTGGGATCTGCGCAAGCTGCGCCCGCACTTGCGCAAGCCGCGCCGGCATCTGCGCAGGCCGCGCCAGACCTGTCCGCCCTGCGCACCCATGGCGACACGGCCGTGCGGCCGGGCGATGCGGACCATGCCGTCAACGTGCGCGCCGAGGGACCGCCGCCGTGGTTGCGCGAGGCGTTGCAGGCAGCGCTCGACGGCGACGCGACGCGCTACCCGGACGAGCGCGCGGCCTGCGCGGCGCTGGCGGCGCTGCACGGCCGCGAGCCTGAGGAGATCGTCCCGGCCAACGGCGCGGCGCAGGCGCTGTGGCTGCTGCCGGCGGCGCTCAGGCCGCGGCTGGCCGCCTGCGTCCACCCCGGCTTCACCGAGGCCGAGGCCGCGCTGCGCGCGCACGGCGTCGAGGTCGTGCGGGTGCTGCGAGATCCAGCGCGCGACTTCGCGCTCGATCCCGCGGCGGTGCCTGCGGCAGCCGACCTCGTCGTCGTCGGCAACCCCGCGTCGCCGAGCGGAACGCTCGACCCGGCGGCGGCGCTGCTCGCTCTGCGCCGACCCGGGCGAGTGATCGCGGTCGACGAGGCGTTCATGGACCTCGTGCCCGGCGAACCGGGCTCGCTCGCCGGCGAGCGGCTCGACGACGTGATCGTGCTGCGCAGCCTCACGAAATCGCTCGCGATCCCCGGGCTGCGGGCCGGCTATGCGATCGCGCCGCCCGCGATCGCAGAGCGGCTGCGGGCAGTGCGCCCGCCGTGGTCGGTCAACGCGCTCGCGCTCGCGGCGCTGAGCGCGCTCGCGGCTCGCCCCGACGCGCTCGCCGCGGCCGCTGAGCGCACGCGCGTGGAGCGCGAAGATCTGCAGCGGCGCCTGGCGGCGATCGACGGGCTGCGGAGCTGGCCCGCCGCCGCCAACTACTGCCTCGTCGAGGTCGCTGACGGCGCGGCCGTCGCCGCGGCGCTGCGTGAGCGCCGGATCGCCGTGCGGCAGGCCGCATCGTTTCCCGGCCTCGACGGCCGCCACCTGCGGCTCACCGCCCGCACGCCGGACGAGAACGAGCGCTTGGCGCTGGCGCTGGCTGAGGCGGTGGGAGCGTGACGCGCGTGGGCGGCGCGACCCGCGTCACCCAATCACCTGGCTCACTGCTCGTCACCTTCGGCGGCGCGCGGCGGGTGCTCTCCTCGGCGGTGCTGGGCGGCGGGATCGGCTTCGCGCATGGCTGGCTGAACGGCACCGTGCCGGCCGACTACGACCGGCTCGATCCGGCCGCTGACCTCGCCGAGCGGGCCGCGGCGCTCGGCTGCGAGCGGCCGCTCGTGGGGATGCTGACCGCGGTCGACGTCGCCCGCTGCGAGCAGCGGCGTCGCGGTGTCGCGCAGGTGTTCGCGACCGTCGGGGTCGGCCACGCGCTGGCCGCCGCCGGCACCCGACCCCGGGTGGTCCCGACGGTCGGCACGATCAACCTGCTCGTGCTCGTCGACGCGCCGCTCGACGACGCCGCGCTCGCGGGCGCGGCGCAGACCGCGACCGAGGCGAAGGCGCAGGCGCTCGCCGCCGCCGCGATCCCGGCCGCCAATGAGGACTGCCACGCGACCGGGACGGCGACCGACGCCTTCTGCATCGCCGCGCTGCCCGGCGGCGGCGAGCCGTTCGCCGGGCCGGCGACCGCGGTCGGCGCCGACATCGCCCATGCCGTCTACGGCGCGGTGCTCGCCGGGGCAGTCGCCGACCGCGCGGATTTCGGGCCGGCATTCGCGCAGGCCGCGCCGGCGATTGCGCAAAGCGCGCCGGCGATTGCGCAAAGCGCGCCGGCGATTGCGCAAAGCGCGCCGGCGATTGCGCAGGCCGCGCCGCTACCGCTGACGCCGATCCACCCCCGGAGCGCAGAGCGATGACCGCCCGCCTGACCGTCGTCGGGATCGGCGCCGACGGCTACGACGGGCTCGGCGCCCACGCCCGCGACGCGCTCGCGTCCGCGCCGCTGGTCGTCGGCTCGACCCGTCAGTTGGAGCTGCTGCCCGCTGCCGCGACCACGTCCGGCGCCCGCCGGCTCGCCTGGCCCTCGCCGCTGGAGCCGCTGCTCGACGAGCTGGCCGACGGCCGGCACGGCGATGCCGCCGTGCTCGCCAGCGGCGACCCGATGCTGCACGGGATCGGCGCCAGCCTCGCGCGGCGCGTGGAGGCCGGCGCGGCCGATGCGGCGGGAGGAGTGGAGCTCTACTACCGCAGAGCAGCAGTAGACGTCCGGTCCTCTGGCGCGGGGCCGGGTGAGGTACGACTCGACGTCATCCCGCACCCCTCCGCCTTCGCGCTCGCCTGCGCGCGGCTCGGGTGGCCGGCGGCCGAGACCGAGCTGCTGAGCACCGTCGCGCGCGCGCCGGCGCTGGTCGCCCGCGCGCTGCAGCCCGGTCGTCGGCTCGTCGTCTACGCGACCGGCCGCGACGGGGCAGCGCGAATCGCGGCGATCCTCGCCGCGCGCGGCTTCGGGCCGAGCCGCTTCGTCGTGCTCGAACAGCTCGGCGGGCCGGCCGAGCGGGTTCACGAGGCGACCGCCGACACGTGGGGCGACAGAGCGGTCGACCCGCTGCACGCGCTCGCGATCGAGCCGCGCCCCGCGCCCGGCGCGCACCCGCTGCCGACGACCCCCGGGCTGCCCGACGACGCCTTCGACCACGACGGCCAGCTCACCAAGCGCCACGTCCGCGCTGTCACCCTGGCGGCGCTCGCGCCGCTGCCCGGCGAGCTGTTGTGGGACATCGGCGCCGGCAACGGCTCGATCGCGATCGAATGGCTGCGCGCGACCGCCGGCGTCCCCGCCGCGCCGGCCCGCGCCGTCGCCTTCGAGGCGGACGCGACCCGCGCCGCCCGCATCGCCGCCAACGCCGCGAGACTCGGCGTGCCGCAGCTCCACGTCGTCCACGGCCGCGTGCCGGCGTCGCTCGCCGACGCCGCCGTCGACCCCGTGACCGCCCAGCCCGACGCCGTCTTCGTCGGCGGCGGCGTGACCGCGCCCGGCCTGCTCGAAGCGGCCTGGCACGCGGTCCGCCCGGGCGGCCGGATCGTCGTCAACGCCGTCACGCTGGAGAGCCAGGCGCGGCTGCTCGCCGCGCGCGCCGAGCACGGCGGCACGCTCACGCAGATCGCGATCGCCCACGCCGCGCCGGTCGGGACGTTCACCGGCTGGCGCCAGCAGCTGCCCGTCGTCCAGTGGGAGGCGCGCAAGGAGGAGGAACCGCAGCGATGACCGTCCACTTCATCGGCGCCGGACCGGGCGCCGCCGACCTGCTGACGCTGCGCGCCGCGCGGTTGATCGCAAGCTGCCCGGTGGTGCTCTACGCCGGCGCGCTCGTGCCGCCGGAGGCGCTCGAACATGCGCAAGCCGACGCGCGGATCGTCGACACCCAGTACCTCGAGCTGGACGAGATCGTCGCGGAGCTCACGCACGCGCACGAGCACGGCCACGACGTCGCGCGGCTGCACTCGGGCGACCTGTCGATCTACAGCGCGCTCGGTGAGCAGACCCGCCGCCTCGACGCGCTCGGGATCGACTGGGACATGACCCCCGGCGTGCCGGCGTTCGCCGCCGCCAGCGCCGCGCTCAGACGCGAGCTGACCCTCCCCGGCGTCGCGCAGTCGGTGATCCTCACCCGCTATCGCAGACGCGCCTCGGCGATGCCCGGCGGCGAGGACCTCGCCGCGCTCGCCGCGCACGGCAGCACGCTCGTCCTCCACCTCGGCGTGCAGGCGATGGACGAGCTGGTCGCGGTCGTCGAGCCGCACTACGGCGCCGACTGCCCGGCCGCCGTCGTCGCGCGCGCGAGCTGGCCGGACGAGCTGATCCTCCGCGGCACGCTCGCGACGATCGCCGCGCAGGTCGCCGAGGCCGGCATCAAGCGCACCGCGACGATCCTCGTCGGGCCGGCGCTGAGCGGGCGCGGGGGAGAGAGCTTCCTCTACTCGAAGGGGCGGGAGCGGCCGGCGTGAGGGGTGGCGCGGGCGAAGCGACGGGAGCGGCCGGCGTGAGCGGCGGGGCGAAAGCGGCGCTACTCGGCCGGCGTGAGGTGGCCGGCCCGCGCGACGATCTCGCCCTCGCGGTCGACGACCAGCACCTCGGCCTCGACCGGCGCCGCGCCGAGCAGTTCGCCCACCTGCCGCAGCGACTCGTCGGCGACCCGCTGCGCCAGCGGCACGCCGGCCGCGCGCGTCAGCGTCAGCGCGTGCAAGGCCGTGTTCGCGCCACGCACCTCGGCGACCAGCGCGTCGGAGCCGCCGGCCTCAGCGGTCCACTCGGCGAGCCGGTCGAGGTCGACCTGGGAGCGCGCCGAGTGCAGGTCGAGATGGCCGGCGGCGAGCTTCGACAGCTTCGCGAAGCCGCCCGCGAGCGTCAGGCGCGGCACCGGGTTGCGCGCGAGGTGCTTGAGCGTCGCGCCGGCGAAGTCGCCCATGTCGAGCAGCGCGGAGCCGGGCAGCTCGTAGAGCCGCTGCGCCGCGCGCTCGGAGGTGTCGCCGGTGGCGGCGATCGCGTGCGGCTGTCTCGTCGCCCGCGCGACGTCGATCCCGTGCCGGATCGAGGCGATCCAGGCCGAGCACGAGTACGGGATCACGACGCCGGTCGTGCCGAGGATCGACAGCCCGCCGATGATCCCCAGGCGGGGATTCCACGTTCTCTGCGCCAGCTCCTCGCCACCCTCGACGCCGATCTCCACGACCACGTCGCCGGCGACGCCGTGCTCGGCCGCCAGTTGCGCGACCACCCCGCGCATCAGTCTGCGCGGCACCGGGTTGATCGCCGGCTCGCCGACCTCGAGCTGCAGCCCCGGCAGCGTCACCGTCCCGACCCCCGCGCCGGCGCGGAAGACGACGCCCGACCCCGGCTCACCGGCGCGAACCGTCGCGAGCACGAGTGCGCCGTGCGTCACGTCCGGGTCGTCGCCGGCGTCCTTGATCACCCCGGCCGTGGCGGCACCGCCGTCGGCCGCGACACGCTCGACCGCGAGCGCGAAGGCCGGCTGCTGGCCGCCGGGCAGCGTGATCGAGACCGGATCGGGGAAGGCGCCGGTCAGCAGCGCGGCGTAGGCGGCCTTCGTCGCGGCGGTTGCGCAGGCGCCGGTCGTCCATCCCCGTCGGAGCGGGGTTCCGGACTCGCTCACGAGCCAACTCTCACGTTCGACTCGAGGGTGAGACTTGTGTGCGGGATCGCCGTTGCGACGGGGCAATCGCGCTCGATCGGATGGCGACCATGCCGATCCTGATCCTCGGCGGCACCGGCGAGGCCCGCGAGCTGGCCGCTGCGCTCCATCGCGACAACGTAGCGGTGATCTCGTCGCTGGCGGGGCGCGTCGCACGGCCGCGGCTGCCCGTCGGCGAGGTGCGGATCGGCGGCTTCGGCGGCCCGCAGAGATTGGCCGAGTGGCTGGGCGCCAACGCGATCGACGCCGTGATCGACGCGACCCATCCCTTCGCCGAGCGGATCAGCGCCAGCGCGCGCGCCGCGACCGCGCGCGCCGCGACCCCGCTGCTGCGGCTGGAGCGGCCGGGCTGGAGCGAGCGTCCCGGCGACCGCTGGACGTGGGTCGACGACCTCGACGGCGCCGCCGCGCTGATCCCCGCGCTCGGCGCGCGCGTGCTGCTGACGACCGGCCGCCAGGGCCTGCCGGCGTTCGCAGAGGTCGACGGCGCCTTCTTCCTCGTCCGCTGCGTCGACCCCCCCGACCCGCCGCTGCCGCGCGACCACGAGCTGCTGCTCGACCGCGGCCCGTACACCCTGCAAGGCGAGCTGGCGCTGATCGACGGACACGCGCTCGACCTCGTCGTCACGAAGGACAGCGGCGGCGCGCTGACGGAGGCGAAGCTCGATGCCGCGCGCGAGCGCGGCCTGCCCGTGATCGTCGTGCGCCGCCCGCCGCGCAGCGCCGACGCCGCCGTCGCGACGGTCGCCGAAGCGCACGCGTGGGCACTCGCGCACGTCGCGACCGGCGGCGGCGCGCCCCCGCCTCACGCCGGGTAGCGGCGCGGGGTGTAGACGCGCGCCGGGCCGGCGCCGTTGCCGTCGCCGAAGACGCGCGTCTGCGAGGAGCCGACGAGCAGCAGCGTGCGCATGTCGACCGCCTCGGCGTCGAACTCGCCGAGCGTCGTGATCGTGATCGTCTCGCTCGGCGCGCCGACCGCTCTCGCCAGCACCACGGGCGTCGCCGGCGCGCGATGGCGCAGCAGCACGGCGCGCGCCTCCTCCAGCTGCGTCGGGCGGGTCTTCGAGCGCGGGTTGTAGATCGCGAGCGCGAGGTCGGCGGCGCCGATCGCGTCGAGGCGGCGCTCGATCACCTCCCACGGCTTCAGCACGTCGGAGAGCGACAGCACGCAGAAGTCGTGGCCGAGCGGGGCGCCGGCACGCGCCGCCGCCGCCTGCATCGCCGACAGTCCCGGCACGACGCGCACGTCGACGCCGCGGAACTCGGCCCCGCCTTCCTCCAGCTGCTCCATCACGGCGGCGGCCATCGCGAAGATGCCGGGATCGCCGGAGGAGACGACCGCGACCCGTCTGCCGGCGGCGGCCAGCTCGAGCGCATGCCGCGCCCGCTCGCCCTCGACCCGGTTGTCGGTCGCGTGGCGGTTCTGCCCGACGCGGCCGGGGACGCGGTCGACGTAGGTCTTGTAGCCGACCAGCTCGTCGGCTTCGGCCAGCTCCGCCTTCGCCTCCGGCGTCAGCCACTGCGGGCCGGCCGGGCCGAGCCCGACGACGGCGACCGAGCCGCTCGTGGCCGCGACCGCCTTCTCGTGAACCTGGGTCGTCGGGATCAGCACGAGCGACATGTACGGCACTCTGCCCTCGACCTCTTCCAGCGCCTCGATCCGCTGCTCCGGCGCGCTCGCGCGCTCGACGTAGACGCCGCGCTCCGCGACTCCGGCCTCCGCGGCCGCCGCGACGACCTTCGGGAAGGTCCGCCCGAGCTTCATCACGACCGCCGCGTCGGCGCTCGCGAGCCGCTCCGCGAGCTGCTCCTGCGGCAGCGTGCCGGGCAGCGCCATGAAGACGTCGTCACGCTTGACCAGCGGCGTGCCGGCGGCCGCGGCGGCGGCGCTGAAGGCCGTCACGGCGGGGATCACGGTCGTCTCGTAGCGCGGCGCGAGGCGCTCGTGGAAGTACATGTAGGAGCCGTAGAAGAACGGGTCGCCCTCGCACAGGATCGCGACGTCGCGGCCGGCGTCGAGATGGACGGCCAGCTCCTCCGACGCCTCGTCGTAGAAGCCGAACAGCGCCGCCTCGTAGCCGCCCGGATGCGAGGTCAGCTCGGTCGTGACGGGGAATCTCAGCAGCACCTCGAGATGGTCGGCGCGCAGGTACGGCGCCGCGATCCGGCGCGCGACCGACTTGCCATGACGGGCGCTGGGGTAGGCGATCACGTCGGCGTCGTGGATCGCGCGCGTCGCTTTGAGCGTCAGCAGCTCCGGATCGCCGGGGCCGACGCCGACGCCGAAGAGGCGGCCTCTGGCAGGGGCGGCGTGCGTGTTGGCGGACTCGCTCATGCGCGGCTCACTCCTGCTCGCTCGCGAGCGCGTTGACGGCCCCGCACGCGATCGCGCTGCCGCCGCGGCGGCCGTGGACGACGAGGTGCTCCAGCCCGAGGTCGCTCTCGGCGAGCGCGACCTTCGACTCGGCCGCGCCGACGAAGCCGACCGGGACGCCGATCACCGCCGCCGGGCGCGGCGCGCCGGCCTCGATCAGCTCCAGCAGGCGGAAGAGCGAGGTCGGGGCGTTGCCGATCACGACCAGCGACCCCTCCAGCCGCTCGCGCCACAGCTCCATCGCGGCGGCGCTGCGCGTCGTGCCGATGTCGCTCGCGAGGCCCGGAACCGCCGGGTCGTTGAGCGTGCAGAGCACGTCGTTGGCGGCCGGGAGCCGCTTCCGCGTGATCCCGGAGGCGACCATCATCGTGTCGCAGAAGATCGGGGCGCCGGCTCTGAGCGCGCCCTCGGCGGCGGCGCCGAAGCCGGGCGAGGCGGCGACGTCGGCGCGCAGGTCGACCATCCCGCACGAGTGGATCATCCGCACGACCGTGCGCGACAGGATCGGGTCGAGTCCGCTGAGGTCGGCCTCGGCGCGGATGATCGCGAACGAGTTGCGGTAGATCTCCGCACCGTCGCGGATGTAGTCGGTCGTCGTCATGCGGCAGGTCCTTCGTCGTTCAGCAGTTCGAGCGCGTGCTCGGGATCGGCGGCCTCGGCGATCGGGCGGCCGGCGTGGAAGATCGTGAGGGTGCTCTCGTCGGCGACGATCCCGATCGCCACGTCGCGCTTCATGCCGCATCTGCGCGGGCAGGCCGACCAGTGCTCGGCGGGCGCGTCGGGGCCGCGACGGGTCGCCCGCTCCGCGGCGGCGGCGCGCACGTCGATCAGCGCCCGGCGGCAGGCGCCGGCGCCGGAGCAGGCGGTCAGCCCGTGCCAGCCGGATTCGGCGGCGGTCGCGAGACCGAGCTGGTCGAGCGCGCCGACGACGGTGGGCGCCGCGGCGGTCTCGACGTCGGGGATCGTCAGCGTGCGGTTGGTCGCGACGCGCAGGTCTGGGAGTTGGTGGGCGTCGAGCAGCTCGGCCAGGGCGGTGAGCTGGCCCGTGTCGAGCCGCGCCAACGGCGGGAGAGCGGTGATCGCCGAGCGGCCGTCGGCTTGCGCGCGCGTGCCGGGGCCGAACTCCGTGAAGTTGCTGGTCTCTGAGACCAGCAACTTCACGGAGTTCGCGGCGGCGAGCGCGTCGGCCCCGCCCGGCAGGTCGGCGACGTGCCAGGCGGTGGGGTCGGTCGCGGCGCGGAGGGCGAGGAAGGCGTGGGCGACGCGGACGAGGAGGGCGACCGCCTCGGCCGGGGCGACGGTGAGGCTCGTCGGGGTGGCGGCGAGGTGGAGGCGGAAGCGGGCGGGGGGCGCGGGCGCGGCGGCCGGCTCGGGCGCGGCGTCCGCCTCCGCCACCAACGCCACGTCGCTGATCGAGAGGTCGACGAGGCCGGCGCCGTCGTCGATCGCGAAGAGAAAACGGCCGGGCAGCGCGGCGAGCGCGGGATCGGCGCAGATCGCCTCGTCGAACGCGGTGACGATGGCGTCGATCTCGAGGTTGGGCAACGGGCTCGCGAGCACGTTGCGGACGCGGTCGTGGGCGGGGGAGGGAAGCAGGCCGCCGGCGGCGAGCAGACGGGCGAGCGGGGCGGCCGCGTCGGCCGGCAGGCCGCGCACCTGGACGCTCGCGCGCGAGGTCAGCTCGGCGAGGCCGTTGCCGAGCGCGGTCGCCTCCGCCAGCGCGCGCAGGCCGTGCGCGTCGAGGCGGCCGCCGGGCAGGCGCACGCGCGCCAGCCGGCCGTCGCCGGCGTCGTGCAGCCGCAGGACGCCGGGACAGCGGTCGACGGCGGGGCGCGCAGCGCTCGTGGCGGCTCCCGCCATCAGACCCTCAGGCGCCGGCGGTGACCGTGGCGCGGCGGGCGGCGGTCGGCTCCAGGACGCGCTCGGCGAGCGCGCCGAAGCCGAGGCCGATCCCGGCCCACAGCACGGCGTTGATGCCGATCGAGGTGATGCGGAAGTGCCACAGCACGTCGGCGGGGAACGCTCTCGGTGTCTCCTGCACGCCCGGCAGGATCAGCTCCGCGACCGCGATCACGACGACGAACACCAGCCCGGCGACGATCGCGCCGTTCCAGCTGCCGAGCGACGGCGCGAGCTGACGGAACAGCCGCCACGCGGCGATCAGCGCCAGCACCGAGATCGCGATCATCGCGATGAACAGCAGCGTGCGTCTGTCGATCGTGTCGGGGTTGCCGACCGTCGGCGGGTTGGCCGGGTACTTCGTCGACGGCACGAGCGTGATCGCGATGAAGGCGCCGAGCGCCAGCAGCGCGGAGGTCGCGCGCGCGTGCAGCGCGCCGACGCGGCCGTACGCCCACGCGAACAGGATCGCGAAGACCGCGCCGAGCGCCACGCCCATGATCACGGTGCCGGTCAGCAGGCCGAGCGTGCTCTGCACGTCGCGGCTGACGACCTCGGCCTCGGCCGGGGCGTTGGAGGCGGCGGCGAGCGCCTCCTCGAAGGCGATCGCGGCGTCGACCTGGGGCTCGCCGAAGACGTAGGCGAAGAGGAAGGCCAAGACACCGGCGAACGCGCCGGCGATCAGCCCCCGCACGAGCAGGGTGCGTGCCATGTCAGCGGACCCCTAGTGGCAGGGGAAGCCGAGCAGGTGGCGCGCGTCGTGCACGAACTCGTGGACGCCGGTGCCGGAGAAGACGGACAGCAGGCCCTGCTCGCTGCCGACGAAGTAGACGAGCACGAGCATCAGCACGCTGACGGCGACGGCCCACGGCAGCAGGTCGCTGGGCGAGACGACGGGCGCCGGAATACGAGCGGGGCCACGCTCGACGGTCACTTCGGTCATGTGCAGATGCCTCCTCGGGATCACGCGTCCCGTACGTGGTTTGCGCATGGCGGCGAAGTGTCTGGCTCTCGGGCGAAGACTCACCCGAACACAGTGGCGCGACCGCGCCGGTCTCTCACCGGCTTCCTCGCGCCGCCACGCGTGGCGGGCATCATAGACCGCGCGACCGCCCGATGGAACCGGCGGACCGTTGCGGCACGTTGCGACGCTCAGGCGCGGATCGTCATGCGCGCGACGCGATCGCCCGCGACGCGGAAGGCGAAGTGGCTCGGCCCGTTGAAGCCTCTGCCGCCGACCTGCGCCGTCACGACGGTCTCGTCGCCGCGCTGCTCCACGTCGGTCACCTCCAGCGACACCTCGACGCCGATGAACTCGCCGTCGCTCCACGTTCTGATCGCGTCGGCGCCGTGGAACTCGCGGCCCCAGTCGTCGACGACGCCGTCGGCGGCGAAGGCGGCGAGGAAGGCGCCGAGGTCGTTGGCGTTCGCGGCGTCGAGCAGCGCTCGCACCGGCGCCGGCAGCTCGGCGGACATCAGGCGATCCCGCCGTTGGCGCGCAGCAGCTGGCCGTTGACCCAGCGCGCCGGGCCGGCGAGGAAGGAGACGACCTCGGCGATGTCGCCGGGCTCGCCGAGCCGCTCCAGCGGCGCCTGTCTCGCCAATCTCGCGATCGTCGCCTCGTCCTTGCCGTCGAGGAACAGCGGCGTCGCGGTCGGGCCGGGCGCGACGGTGTTGACGGTCACGTCGCGGCCGCGCAGCTCGCGCGCGAGGATCGGCGTGATCGCCTCGACCGCGCCCTTGGAGGCGGCATACGGCGCGTAGCCGGGGAAGGCGAGCGCCAACACGGAGGAGGAGAAGGTGATCAGCGCGCCGCCCGCGCGCAGCCGCCGCACGGACTGCTGGGCGATCGCGAGCGTGCCGAGCGTGTTGACGCGGATCACGCGCTCGACCTGCTCCCACGCGAACTCGGCCAGCGGCGTCGGCAGCGGCATGATCCCGGCCGCGTGGACGACGACGTCGAGGCCGCCGAAGCGCTGCTCGGCGGTGTCGAAGAGGGCGGCGGCGACGGCCGGGTCGCTGACGTCGCCGCCGGCCGCGAGCGCCTGCCCGCCGGCTGCCGTGATCTCGGCGACGAGCTGCTCGGCCGGCGCGGCGTTGCCGGCGTAGGCGGCGACGACGGCCTGGCCGTCGGCGGCGAGCCGCTGCGCGACGGCGCGGCCGATGCCGCCGGAGGCGCCGGTCACGAGCGCGACGCGGGTGGGATTCGAGGAGGCGGTCATCCGATCAGGTCTAGCACCAGCCGGCGCTCGCGACACACCGTAATCGGCGGCCGCCTGCCGGCAGAGAGGGGTCGACGCCGACCCCGATCGAGGATGGACGAGTGAAGGACGACGAGCAGGGCCGGGCGGTGCGCGGACGGATCGCGACGACCGTGGTGGGTGCAGTCGCGCTCTGCTGCGCGCTGCCCGCGCCCGCCGGCGCGATCGTCGGCGGCGAGCGGATCGCCGCCGGCGACGCGCCCTGGACCGTCTCGCTGCAGACGCCGGACAGAACCGACGGCGCCTATGGCAGCGGTCACTTCTGCAGCGCGACGGTGATCGGTCCGCGCAAGGTCCTGACCGCCCGCCACTGCACCGAGGGCACGCGCCTGCACGAGTCGGTCGTGATGACCGGCAGCGACGACCCGGCCGCCAGACCGGGGCGGCGCGTCCCGATCGCGCGCGCCTGGGTGACGGCGCTGATCCGCGACCAGGGCGTGCTGCTGACGCTGCGCGAGCCGGGCGACGTGGCGGTGCTGGAGACGACCGCCGACCTCGGCGTGCCGGCCCTGCCGCTGTCGAGCGCTGGGGTCGAGCTGCCCGGCGGCGAGCCGGTCACCGCCTACGGCTACGGGCGCGCGAGCTGGGTCAGACTGCCGCCGAGAGAGCCGGCGCTGCTGCGGCGGGCGCGGATGCTGCTCTACTCGCAGGCGCAGTGCGACGAGTCGAACCTCGCGACGGCTGCCTGGTTCCTCTGCGGCGGGCCGGCCGCGGGGCCGGGCAGCGGCGTCGTCGCGATGGGCGACTCCGGCGGCACGCTCGTGCGGCAGGGCGCGGCCGGGCCGGAGCTGCTCGGCGTCCCCTCGACCGGGACCGACGGCCCGCTGCGCGACCGCGTCTCGGGCTATGCGAGCGTCGCCGCGCTGCGCGGGTTCATCGACGACCCCGCCAGCGGCGTCGAGCTGCCGCGGCCGGTCGGGACCCCGCGCGTGGTCGGCCGTGCGCGGGTCGGCGCGCGGGTGCGCTGCGAGCTGCGCTGGTCGCCGAGACCGGAGCGGATCAAGGTGCTGTGGGTGTTCAGAGCCGGCGGCGACGAGAGCGTGCGCCACAGCGGTCCTGATGGGCTGCGCCTGCCGCGCTCGGCGAGCGGGCGGCGGGTCAGCTGCATCGCGACCGGCTGGAGCGGGGCGCTCAACGGGGCGGGCAGCAGACGGTCGCCGCAGACGGCGGTCGTCAGGTGAGATGGGGATCGGGCGCGCGGCGCACGCGCTGAAGCGGGGCGGACGGCTGAAGCGGCGGCGGCGCGGGTAGCGTCGCCGCCATGGAGGATCTCGTGCAGACGCTGACGCGCGGCAACCCGACCGAGGTGAAGGTCGTGCTGGCGTCGGTCGCGCTCGCGCTCGGCTGCTACCAGCTGCTGCTGATCGCGGTCGGCTACGGAAAGCTGCGGCCGGGCTTCCTCGGCGTGCGCGCCGCCTCCTTCTCGCACCGCGCCGTCGGCGACGCGCTCGCGGTCGTGCTCGTCGTCGTCGCGCTCGTCTGCCTGTCGCTGTTCGAGCTGGAGGACGACACCGCCGCGCACGTCGTCAGCGGCAGCGCGCTGCTCGCCGTGCTCGCCGTCAAGGTCTGCGTCGTGCGCGTCACGCGCGGTTCCAGCCGTGCGCTGCCGCCGCTCGGCCTCGCCGTCTTCGTGCTGCTGGCGCTGACCTGGGCGACCTCGGCCGGCCAGTTCCTGGGGGCGGTCTGATGGCCCGTCAGGTGATCGGCTCGCTGCTCGCCGCCGCTGCGATCGTGGCGATCGCGATCGTCGTCGTGACGGCGAAGCTGGGGCCGACCAGCAGCGCCGAGCTGGAGGCGCGCGAGGAGCGGCTGGAGCTGCGGATCGAGCAGCAGGAGGAGGCGCGCGAGGCGCGGGAGGAGGCGCGCGAGCGCGATTGACCTGGCGCGCAGCTCCCCTTGTAACGCACCGGGTTGCGGTCGTACGCTCGTCTGCAGCCGCTCTCTGCATCTACAGAAGGGAGAGCCGTGATGACCGGCACGGTCGGCGACAGCGCGCTGCAGGAGTTGCGCGGCGCACTCGCGGGACGCCTCCTGCGTCCCGGCGACGCGGGCTATGACGACGCCCGCAGCCTCTTCAACGCGATGGTTGACGTGCGCCCCGCGGCGATCGCGCAGTGCACGGACGTCACCGACGTGCGCACCGCGATCGCCCACGGCCGCGCGCACGGGATCCCGACCGCGGTCCGCAGCGGCGGCCACTCGGTCGCGGGCAGCTCGACCGTCGAGGACGGCCTCGTGATCGACGTGCGCGCGCTGAAGGGCGTGACCGTCGATCCGCAGGCGCGCACGGCGCGCTGCGGCGCCGGCGTGACGTGGGGGGAGTTCGACGCCGTCACGCAGCAGCACGGGCTGGCGACGACCGGCGGCCGCGTCTCGACGACCGGCGTCGCGGGGCTGACGCTCGGCGGCGGCTCCGGCTGGCTGGAGCGCAAGCACGGGCTCTCCTGCGACAACCTGCGCGCCGTCGAGCTGGTGACCGCCGACGGCGAGCACCTGCGCGCCAGCGCCGACGAGCACCCGGAGCTGTTCTGGGCGCTGCACGGCGGCGGCGGCAACTTCGGCGTCGCGACCGCGTTCGAGTTCGACCTCCACCCGGTCGGGCCGGAGGTGATCGCCGGGCTGATGCTGTGGCCGGGCGAGCGCGGCAGCGAGGTCACGCAGCTGCTGCGGGCGGAGATCGAGGGCGGCGCGCCGGAGGAGCTGGCGCTCGCCGTCGTCTACCTGACCGGGCCGCCGGAGCCGTTCGTGCCCGAGTCGCTGAGAGGCAGACTGTGCTGCGGGCTCGCCTTCCTGTGGGCCGGCGACGACCACGCCGCTGGTCTCGCACAGGCCGAGCCGTTCCGCGCGCTGGGACCGGCCGTCGACCTCGTCGGGCCGATGCCGTACACACAGTTCCAGTCGATGATCGACGACCCGCCGGGGCTGCGGAACTACTGGACCGGCGACTACCTCGACGCGCTCCCCGACGAGGCGCTCGACCTCTTCGTCGAGAACTCCGAGCGGATGCCGGTGCCGTCGGCCTGCCAGGCGATCCTCTTCCCATGGGGCGGCGCGGTCGCGCGCAACGGCGGCGAGGGCACGCCGATGGCCAAGCGGGAGGCGACCTGGGTCTGCCACCCGTTCGCGCTGTGGGAGCAGGCGGCCGACGACGCCGCCCACATCAGCTGGGCGCGTGCCGCCTCGGCCGACCTGAAGCGGTTCGCCAGCGGCGGCGTGTACCTCAACTTCATCGGCGACGAGGGCAGCGGCCGCGTGCGCGCCGCCTTCGGCGAAAGCTACGACCGGCTCGCGCGCGTCAAGGCGACCTACGACCCCGACAACTTCTTCCACTTCAACCAGAACATCGAGCCGGCGTCGGCGCAGCCGACCGCGTAGCTCAGCGCTGCAGCGGCCAGCTGGGCGAGAACATCAGCATGTTCCTCGGCGGGAAGGGGCCGGTGGCCGAGCCCCAGATCTGTGCTCCGACCTTGCCGTCGGCGTCGGCTTGCACCATCACCCCGCCCGGGTAGCGCAGCAGCAGCTCTCCGTCGGCCTCGCGGTGGGCTCTCAGCGGCAGCCCCGACGCGGCGCAGAGGTCGCGCACCGTCGCGTCGCGGGTGAGCCGCGGTCTGCGGGTCGGGCCGGCCGGCAGCGCGACATCGCGGCAGACGGCGCGCGGGTCGACCGGGCCGCCGTCGGTGATCGAGGGCCGCGTGCGTGAGACGACGGCGCCGCCGGCGTCGTAGGCGGTGATGTCGAGCAGCGGAGCGTGGGCGAGCCGTCCGCGCAGCTCGACCACGGCGGCGTTGCCGCGCACGGCGACGCTGCGGCGCTCGGTCGGGCCGGAGAGCAGGTTCCGCGTTGTCGCGTAGCGGTAGTCGAGCCGCGCGACGCCGTCGGGGACGACCTGCAGCTGGAGCGAGCGCATAGCGCTCGGCGGCGCATCGGGGGTGCTGAGGTCGTAGCGCATGAAGGAGGCGTCGTTGGGCATCGCCGCGTTCAGCCCGTACGGCCGCCGCAGCGGTCTGCCGGCCGCGTCGGCGAGGATCAGGTATCCGCTGGTCGGCCCGCTCGCCGCGGTCGTCGTCGGGGTGCCCGCCGGCGCCGTCACGGGCGCGATGTGCAGGTGGATCCCGGCCGCGCCGCGGCCGAGCTGGCGCACGGCACCGGGATCGATCGTGCCCGGCGCCCACGCCTTGTCCTCGGCCGCCCACGTGCGCGCCAGCTCGACGACCGCGGCCGGCGCGTCGTCGGCATGCGGCGGCCGTCGCAGCTGCTCCAGCAGCGCCGGCAGCGTGTCCTTCGGGCCGCCGCCCGGCCGCTCGCTACCGCCGACCAGCGTCAGCGCCGCCGTCGCGGCGACGACGAGGCCGACGAACGTGACCGTGGCGACCGTCAGCTGCGCCCGCAGCCACGTCAGCGCGCGGCTGACGCGCTGGCGCACCGCCGCCTCCGAGCTGCCCTGCTCGCGCGCGATGTCGGCGTAGTCGCGCTCCTCGACGACGCGCGCGTGGACGGCGGCGCGCTGCGGGTCGGGCAGTCTGTCGAGCAGCGCGAGGACGCTGCCGTCGTGGTCGGCCAGCTCGGCGACGCGATCGAGGTCGTCCTCGGCGATGAGCGTCGCGCTGCCGCCGAGCCGCTGACGGATCCGCTCCTGTCCGCGCCGCTGCCGACGCGACTCGTGCGCCTTGTTGCGCGCGATCCCGCACAGCCACGGCAGCGCGGTCGGATGCTCGGCGCGGTACTGCGGCGCACGCCGCAGCGCGACCGCGAAGACGTCGGCGACGAGGTCGGCCGCCTGGTCGCGGTCGCGCGTCTCGCGCAGCAGCACGGAGGCGACCGCGGGCGCGTGGCGGGTGTAGAAGGCGGTGAAGGCGTCGCCGTCCCCGGCGGCCGCCGCCGCCAGCAGCGTCGCGTCGTCGCGTTGCTCTCTGATCGTCCCCATCTGCCTCTTCATGACCGCCCGGGGAGGACTGTGACAGGGCGCGTCAGCGCTCGGGGCGGGCGGGGCCGCGGCGGTGCGCGCGGCGCGCGTCTCAGCGCTCGGGCGCGGTGGCGCTGCCGCAGAGCGTCGCGAGATCGCGCGCGAGGCCGCGGGCGGCGCGGCCGTCGGTGCGCGCAGAGGTCGTCACGCGCACGTCGAGCGGACGGACGATCGGAACGCCGTGGCGGCGCAGCCGCTCGGCGAAGGCGTCGTCCTCCAGCAGCGGGCGCGGCTCGATCCCGCCGACGGCGGCGTAGACCGCGGCCGTCACACCGATCGAGGCCCCGCCGAAGTGGTGGTGCTCGGCGCGCGGCTCGCGGCGGCGCACGCGCGCGAGCCGCGTCTGCGCGAGCGCACGGCGGCGGGCGAGCAAGCCCGGCGGCAGCAGCGCCGCCTCGGCCGGGTCGAGCTCGATCCAGCCGGCGATCGCACGGGCGCCGGTGGCGAGGTGGGCGAGCTGACGCGCGATCCAGTCGGGCGCGACGCGCGTGTCGGCGTCGGTCGTGGCCAGCAGCGCGTGCGGCCGGCCGGCGGCGATCAGCCGGCGCGCGGCGACGTCCATCCCGGCGGCGCGCGCCGGACCCGGGCCGAGGCCGGGACCGTCGATCGTGTGCAGGTGCAGCCCGTGGTTCCGCGCGGTGGTCGCGGCGACGGCGGCGGTCTCGTCGCGGCAGCGGTCGAGCACCAGCACGACCTCGACCGGGCCGGGCGCGCGCTGCGCGGCGAGCGCGCGCAGACAGGCGCCGATCCGCTCCGCCTCGTCGCGCGCCGGGACGGTGACGCAGGCGACGGGCGCGGCGGCGTCGCTCACCGGTCGGCCTCGCGCGGGTCCGGCACGGCGGGGCGCGGCGGGCGCGGCAAGGACTCCAGCACGTCGAGCAGGTAGTCGCCGCGGTCGCTGCGCTCGACGCTCGCCAGCCACGGCTGCGCGCGCAGCGCGGCGTGGACGGCGGCGGCGGTCAACGGCCGCTCGGGACCGGGCGGCACGTAGTGGACGGCGACGAGCCGGCCGCCCGGCGCGAGCCGCTCGCGCAGCGCCACGAGCGTCGCGTCGAACTCGGCCTGCGGCAGGTAGTACAGGACCTCGGAGGCGACGACGAGGTCGAAGCGGTCGTGCGGCAGGTCGGCGGGGATCGTGCCGAGCAGCGCATGCACGTCGCCGCCCACCGCGTCGGATGAGTGCGGGTTCGGGTCCCTCTGAGGGACACGATCCCGCGGTGATCCGGCGGGCAGCGCCGCCAGTCGCTCGCGCGCCAGCTCGACGGCGGCCGGGCTCGCGTCGAGCGAGCGCAGCCGCCGGCAGCGCGGGGTCAGCAGCGCGGTGAACTCGCCGATCGAGCCGCCCAGCTCCAGCGCGGCGTCGAACGGGCCGGGGCCGCAGGCGCGCAGCGTGTCGGCGTACTTGGCGCGCTCGTACGGGCGCTCGCGGTAGCCCCACGGGTCCGGGTCGCGGCGGTAGAGCGCGTCGAAGGCGGCCGGCGTCATCGGCTGGCCGCTCACCGTGGCTCCGGGGGAGTCGGCGGCGCGGGCGGGGTCTGGGCGGGGCGAGCGTCGTCCAACGCCGCCGTGCCGGCGCGCGCGACGATCGGGTCGAGCCGGTGCTGGAGCAGGAACAGCTCGAGGTCGCGGCGGGCGCGGTCGAGCCGCCCGCCAGTCGCGAACGGGCGCGAGCCGCAGGCGCGCGCGGCCTCGTCGAGCAGTTCACGCGCGGCGGCCGCGATCGCGTGGCGGGCGAGCGCGGAGGCGCGCGCCAGCTCGGCTGCGGCGCCTGACGCGTCGGGCGGTTCCTGCGGCGCGGCGCGCTCGGCGGCGCCTGACGCGTCCGCCGGCTCCTGCGCCGCGGCGCGCTCCATCGCCGCCGCGGACTCCGCCACCCACAGGTCGATCGTGGCGCGCGCGGCGAGGATCCGGCCCGCGGCCAGGCCCTCCAGATCGCCGCGACCGGGCCGCTCGCGCAGCTGCGCGAGCGCGGCCTCGGCGGCGGCGTCGGCGATCCCGGCCCAGCTGGCCGCGGTGCGCAGCGCGTCGCGGCCGAACCACGGTTGGCGGACCAGCTCGCCGGGGCCACCGAAGAGCGCCAGCACGGTCGCGTCGTGGAAGACGACGCGGTGGCTGACCGATGCGCGCATCCCCGCGCCGGCGAACCACTGCTCGTCGACCTCGACCTCGCCGGGACGCGTCAGGTCGACCCAGGCGGCGACCGGCGGGCCCTCGCCGTCCTCTGGGCGCGCCAGCACGAGCGCGCGCTGCAGCCCGCCGGCGCCGGAGCAGAAGGTCTTCACGCCGCGCAGGCGGAGCGCGCCCGCCGCGGCGCCCTCCCGCGGCGGGGGAGCGGCCGCCGCGGCGCGCCCGTCCGGCGCAACGTCGTCGGCCGCGCCACGCACGA
>NZ_JAWSTH010000077.1:0-31565 GCF_033542075.1 Conexibacter stalactiti | reverse complement strand
CTGCTCCGCTGCCGCCGTGAGGAAGGCGAGCGTCGCCTCGACGACCGCCGCGGCGCGGCCGTGCCACGGCGGGTGGGCGCCGCCGTCGAGCGGCAGCAGGCGAGCGCCGGGGATCAGCGCCGCCAGCTCGCGGCCGCAGGCGAGCGGCGCCGCGCGGTCGTCGCGCCGGTGCAGCACCAGCGTCGGCAGGCGCAGCCGCGCGCAGGCGGCGCGCACGTCGGCGTCGTAGGCGAGCGCGAGCAGGTCGGCGGCCGTCGCCGGGTCGGCGGCGCTGCGCTGGTAGGCCGTCAGCTCGCGCCGCTCATCCTCCCCCGCGTCGGGCAGCCACACCTGGGTCAGCACGCGCGCGCCGAGCCCCCAATGGGCGCGCACCATCGCCAGCAGCGCGGCGCGCACCTCCGGCGGCGCGACCTCCTCGCCGTGGGCGTAGGCGCCGAAGGTCACCAGCCGCCGCACGCGCCGCGGATGGTGATCGGCGTAGGCGATCGCGAGACAGCCGCCGTAGGAGATCCCGAGCAGGTCGACCGGCGCCCCGCCCGGCACGGCCTGCTCGACCACCGCCTCGAGCGTCCGCAGCTCGGCGTCGAAGGTCGCCGCCTCGTCGTCGGCGCGGCGGTCGGAGAGCCCGCTGCCGAGGCGGTCGTAGCGGATCACCCGATGGCGCTGCGCGAGCCCGGCGACGAAGGCGCGGAAGCGCGGCTGACCCCAGTTCGCCTCGACGTTGGAGACCCACCAGCTCGGCAGCACCAACGGCGGCCCAGCGCCGCAGACCGCGATCGCGACCCGCCGGCCTCCGCCGACCTCGCAGAAGCCGATCTCCTGGTCGCCTGTCTGTTGTGGAGCGGCCACGCTGGCGACAGCGTAGAGCGCACGCTGGCCGCAACGGGCCATCTGCGCGCGGATGGCCGCAACGGGCGAAGCGGTCGCGACGGCGCGAGCGTAGAACGGTGAGGACAGAATCGGACCCGGAAAAGGAGCAGCGGATGACCGCCACGACACCGCGCAGCGGCCTCGCCAGCCGGCTCGGCGCAGCGCTCTACGATCCCGTGCTGGCGCTCGGCGAGCGGCGCGGCATGCGCGCCCGCCGTACAGCGCTGTTGGCCGGCGCCCACGGCCGCACGCTGGAGATCGGCGCCGGCACCGGCCGCAACCTCGACGCCTACCCGGCGACGCTCGACGCGTTGCTGCTGAGCGAGCCCGACGCCGGGATGCTGCGGCAGCTGCGGCGGACGCTCGCGCGCAGCGGGCGTGACGCCGAGCTGCTCGCCGCCGGCGCTGAGGCGCTGCCGCTCGCCGACGCGAGCGTCGACACCGTCGTCTCCACGATGGTCCTCTGCACCGTGCTCGATCCGCGCGCGGCGATCCGCGAGCTGCGGCGCGTGCTCGCGCCGGGCGGGCAGCTGCTGTTCGTCGAGCACGTGCGCGCCGACTCGGCGCGGCTCGCCCGCTGGCAGGATCGCCTCGCCGCGCCGTGGGCCGCGGTCGGCGCGGGCTGTCGCTGCAACCAGCCGACGCGCGCGCTGCTGGAGGAGCAGTTCGCACGGGTCGATGCAGAGCCGTCGGTGTGGCGCGGCATGCCGCCGCTCGTCCATCCGCTGCTGGTCGGGCGGGCCGTCGCATGAGCGCGGCGTGGAGCGGGCAGGTCGGGATCGCCTTCGCCGCCGGCGGTGAGCGGCTGGTCGCCTGGTACGCCGGCATCCTCGCCGGCCTCGCGGCCGCCTCGGCCGAGCAGGGCGAGCCGTTCGACGGCCGGCGCGCCGGTGCGCTGGTCGGCACCTCGGCCGGTGCGTGGGCCGCGCTGCAGCTCGCCGCGGGTGTCGACATGGAGGCATGCGCACGGCGTCTGGAGGCGCGCGGCGGCGGCGCGGCCGACGCAAAGCGCGGCGCGGCCGACGCAAAGCGCGGCGCGGACCTGTTCGAGCTGATGGCGCAGGCGTACGCGGCGACGCCGGGCACGCCGCGCGAGCGACGGCGGGCGCTCGCGGCGATCGCGCTGGAGCGCTCGCCCGGCGGCGAGGAGGCGTTCGTCGCAGCCGCCGCCGCGCGGCTGCCCACCGAACGGTGGCCGGCCCCGCTGCGGATCGCGGCGCTCGACGCGCTCAGCGGCGAGCGCGTCAGCTGGGGCGCGGCCGACGGCGTGCCGCTCGCGCGCGCCCTCGCGGCAGCGCGCAGCGTGCCGCTGCTGCGGCCACCTGTGACGATCGACGGCCGCCCGCGGATCGACGGCGCGCTCGCGTCGGCGACCAGCGCCGACCTGCTCTCCGGCGTCGAGCTGGCGGTCGTGGTCACCGGCAGCCCCGCTGACGCCGCGCCCGGCTCGGTCGACGCCCACTGGAACGCGGCGCTGGACGACGAGCTGGCGCGGCTCGATGCCGCCGGCGTGCGCGCGCACGTGCTGCGCGCCGACGCCGCCGACCGAGTCGCGATCGGCCCGGACCCGATGTCCGCGCTGACCGCGCCGCTCGCCGTCCGCGCCGGCCGCCGCCGGGGACGCGAGCTGGCGATCCTGCTGCGCGCCCAGCGCGCGAGCGCACAGCTCAGCGGCCGCCGCTGACGAGCGGCGGCGCGCCGTCGCTACGGTTGGCGCATGAGTGTCACGATCGCCGTCAACTATCCCGCTCCGATCCCCGTCGGCCACCACGTCGAGCTGACCTGGCGGGAGCGCACCGGCTGGCGCGGCAAGGCCCAGACACGGTCCCTTCGAGCCCGCCCTGTCGGAGCCCTACCAGCAGACCCTGCTGGTGCTCGACGAGTTGCCGAGCTCCTAGCGGCGAACGTTGGTGCTGACGGCGTCGCGGATCGGTGTGGGGCCGGTATTGAGTTCGAGGATCTGCCGGCTGATGCGGGGTTCGTGCAGTACCTCAGCGAGCGTCTCAGCGACATCAGCGCGCGCGACCTGGTCGTGGAACTCGGCGGGCCCAAGTGAAATGGTGCCGCTTCCTGGATCGTCGACGAGCAGCGACGGACGGAGGATCAGCCAGTCGAGGTCGCTGCGACTGAGCGCGATGTCTGCCTTCTTCTTCGCGGCGAAGTAGTACTCGACCTCGTCGCCGAGATCCCGTTCCCGCCACGACTCCGGAAGCACCGAGACAAGCGCCAGACGGGCGACGCCCGCGTGGCGTGTCGCCGCGATCGCTTTGGCCACGCCGTCCTCGTCGATCGCCTTCGTGGCCTCCCTGCTGCCGCCGTTGGATCCCGCGCTGAAGACGACGGCGTCAGCGTTGCCGAGGGCCGTCGCGAGCGCTTCCACGGTCATGCTGGCGAGGTCCCCGACGACCGCATCGATGCCTTGCTCCGCGAGCTCGGCCCGCTGTTCGTCCCGGCGCACGAGCCCGCGAACGGTGTCTCCCTTGGCGAGCAGCGTCCGCGCGAGCAGACCGCCGACCTTGCCCGTGATCCCGATGATGAACACGTCCATCGGGAAGCTCTTAGCAGACTCAGGGCACCGGTTCAGTCGAGATACCGATAGACGGAGCGCACCAGTTTCGCGAGCATGCGAGCCATGCGCTCCTTCCTCCCACTCGCCGTGGTCGCGGCCACCGCCGCGATCACCGCCTCCCCAGCCGCCGCGGCGCCGACCGTGAGCGGTGAGTTTCCGGTAACCGGTCGCCCCGGACAGCTCGTGCTTGGGCCCGACGGCAACACCTGGGTCGTCCTGCTCGACGGCCCTGACGATCTCGCGAGAATCACGCCAGGGGGTTCGGTCACCTTCTACAGAGACGCGAGACTCGACGGCGCGGTCGGCATCACCGCCGGCGCCGACGGAAGACTCTGGATGACGCAGCCGGGCAGAGTCGTCAGCTTCTCAACGGCCGACCCAGTCGGCAGCGCGACTTCCTTCCCGGCGCTGGCGATCGGCGGCCCAGAGAGGATCATCTCCGACGACACGGGCGTCCTGTGGACCGCCTCCGGAGAGAACGTCGTCAGCATCACCACGGCGGGCGTCGTCAGATCGTTCAGAGTCGCTGGAATGGCCGCACGTGGGATCGCGTTCGGCGGCGACAGACGCCTTTGGATCGTCGACTTCGGCAACGGGAGAATCGTCGCCACGTCACGAGACGGTGGGACGCCGGAGTTCTTCCCGGTCGGCGGGAACCCGCAAGAGGTCGCGGCTGGACCCGGCACCCAGGTTGCGTACACCAACCAAGGCGCCACGCCGCACGAGATCGGCCGGATCGACGCGCCAACCGTGTCGAGACTGGTCGTTGACAGAACCGATCCATTCGGGATCACGCGTGGGCTCGACGACGCCTACTGGATCGCCAACTTCACCGGGCATGACCTGACTCGTCTCGCGACCGACGGCACGATTACGAGACTCGGCGGCTTCACGCCGCTCTCCGGGCCGCGCTGGATCGCGACCGGCGCCGGCGGCACATTGTGGGTCTCGCTCCAAGCGATCAACAGAGTCGCCCTCGTCACCGGGCTCGAGGCGCCGATCGTCGTCCCGCCCAGAGTCGAGCCGCCGATCGTCGTCCCGCCGAGAGTCGAGCCGCCGAGAGCGGCCGACACGACCAGACCGGTGCTGCGCAAGCTCGGCGTCAGCGGCAGACCACGTGCCGGGGCCAGAGCGGTGAGCGTCGGCTACACGCTCTCGGAGCCGGCGACGATCGCCGCGAGACTGTCGCGCAAGACCCGCGGCAAACTGCATCAGGGCCGCTGCGTGGAGCCGAATCGGAGACTGCGGCGCGCGCGTGACTGCTTCCGCTGGGTCGCGAAGACGGCGGTGACGGTCAAAAGAGCGCCCGCGGGCGTCGGATCGATCGTCCTGCAGCCGCGTCGCGGACGCCTGACCGCCGGCACCTACCGCGTCGTGCTGAGCGTCACCGACGCGGCCGGCAACCGCGCCGCCGACCGCACCGTGACGATCACGCTGAAGGCGGCCAGACGCCGCTGACGCCGCTCAGGCCTCGCGCGCGATGCCTTCCAGCAGGTCGGCGGCGCGCGGGGCGCCGCCCTCGCGCGCGATCTCCTGCCGCAGCGCCTCCAGCCGCCGCGCGACCTGCTCGTCGGCGGCCAGCTCCAGCACCGCGGCACGCAGCTCGACCGGGCTCGCGGCGGTCTCCAGCCGCCGGCCGACGCCCAGCTCGACGAGCCGGTCGGCGTTGCCGAACTGGTCGACCGCCTGCGGCACGGCGACCATCGGCACACCGGCCGCCAGCCCCTCCTTCGCGCTGCCCATGCCGGCGTGCGTGACGAAGGCGCTCGCGCGCTCCAGCACCGCCAGCTGCGGCACGAAGCGGTGCAGCTCGACGTTGCCGGGGATCGTGCCGAGCGCGGCCGCCTCGACGTGCTCGCCGATCGACATCACGACGTGCCAGTCGAGCCCGCCGAACGCCTCCAGGCAGGCCCCGAAGAAGGCCGGCTGGTCGGTGAAGGCGGAGCCGAGCGAGACGAGCAGCAGCGGTCTGCCGTCGTCGGGCGCGCTCCACTCGCCCGGCTGGTCGCGCGGCCCCAGCGCCGGCCCGACGAAGGTGATCCGGTCGGCGTCGACGCGCTCGGCGTTCGGCTGCAGCGCGCGCGGGATCAGCGCGAGACAGCGGTGCGGGCGGCCGAGGAAGTCGTCGACCGCGTCGGGCACGCTCTGCTGCTCCAGCCACGCGGCGAAGCGCGCGTGGTAGGCACGGTAGGCGTCGGAGGCGAAGACCTCCCCCATCGCCGCCGCGATCTCCTGCTCGTAGCCCTCCCACGCCACGTAGGTCGGCGACAGCTGCACCGCCGGCACACCCCAGCGGTGCGCGAGCACGTGGCCGGGGTAGCCGCCGATGTCGTAGAGGACGACGTCGGGGCGGTCCTGTTCGTAGGCGTCGGCGAGCTGCGGCAGCACCGCGACCGCCTCGTCGAGGAACCACGTGTACGCCTGCACGACGTCGCCGTCCCACTGCGCGGCGCGCCCCTCCGGCGTCGTCGGCCAGGTCGTCTCGTAGAGGACGGGGGTCGCGCCGGCGGCCCGCACCGCCGGCGCGAACTGCTCGGTGACCGCGAACGTGACGCGATGGCCGCGGGCGGCCAGCTCAGCGACGACGCCGAGCGCCGGGTTGACGTGCCCGTGCGCGGGCACGGCGAAGATCGCGAAGTGACGGGGCTGTTCGGTGCGGGGCATGCTGCCCTCCGGTTCGATTCAACAGGATGAATTCGAGAACGCAGGAGCGCGTCACGCCGTTGAGGAGCGACGGGTGGGCTCGCTGCGCGCGGAGCGCTCTAGAGGTACAGCTGCAGGAACTGTGAACCGAAGTCCATGCGCGTCAGGGTAACGCGTGTTCCGGCGGTCGTCACGGTGATCCGGCCGGCGAGCGCGTACCGTACTGGCCGACGTGAGCGTGATCGGGGAAACGAGCGCGGCGCTGCCGATCGCCTGGGACCGGCTCGGCGACGGCGAACCGCTCCTGCTGCTGCACGGCCTCGGCGGCGAGCGCCACGTGTGGGAGCCGGTGCTGGCGCCGCTGGCCGCTCATCGCACGCTGATCGTGCCCGATCTGCCGGGCTTCGGCGCCTCCCCCGCGCTGCCCGGCCACACGCCTCCGACGCCCGCGGCGCTGGCGGCGGCTATCGCCGGGCTGCTCGACGCGCTCGGCCTCGACGCGCCCGACGTCGCCGGCAACTCGCTCGGCGGCTGGGTCGCGCTGGAGCTGGCGCTCGCCGGCCGCGCGCGCTCGGTCACGGCGCTCTGCCCGGCCGGGTTCTGGTCGCGGCCGCTCGGCCCGCGCAGAGACGGGGCGCGCAGGTTCGCCCGCGCCGTGCGCCCGCTGCTGCCGCTGCTGACGCGCGTCGGTCCGTTGCGGCGGGCCGCGCTCGCCGGCACCGTCGCACGGCCGCAGCAGGTGCCGGCGCGCGCCGCGGCGCGGCTGATCGGCTCCTACGCCGCCGCGCCCGGCTTCCTCGCCGCCGACGCCGCGATGCGCGCGGGCCGCTTCGCGCGGATCGCCGACGTGACGGTGCCGGTGACGCTCGCGTGGGGCGAGCGCGACCGGCTCGTGCGGCCGCCGCGCGAACTGCCGCTCGGCGTCGTATCGGTGCTGCTGCCCGGTTGCGGCCACCTGCCGATGTGGGACGACCCCGCCCTCGTCACGCAGGTGGTGCTGAGGGGCGCCGCTCAGGCCGCGTAGCGCTGCTGGGCGCGGGCGCGCGCCTTCGCCGCCTCGACCTCGCGGTCCTTCGGCGGCGCGTTCGTCTCCAGCTCGCCGAGCAGTCTCAGCGACACCGCCGTGACGGCCTCGATCGCGCGCGCGAACGCCTCCTCGTTGGCCTGCGACGGTCTCGTGAAGCCGCTGATCTTGCGCACGTACTGGAGCGCGGCGGCATGGACCTCGTCCTCGGTCGCCGGCGGCTCGAAGTTGTAGAGCGTTCTGATGTTTCGGCACATGCCCTCCATCGTAGGAGCGTCTCGCGGCGGCGCCAAGTACCTTGAGCGCCCGATGACCGAGCCGATCCACGAGCCCGACCAGCCCGATCTGCGCGCCGAGCGCTGGGAGCGCCGTCTGACGCCGCTGGTGATCGGCGCCGCGATCGCCGTGCTGCCGCTGCTGGCGCTGTCGCTGGCGAGACCGCACGGCGCGCTCCACGACGTCGAGACGATCGGCCACTGGGTGGTCTGGCTGCTGTTCTTCGCCGAGGCGGCGATCATGCTGACGGTCAGCCGCGACAAGCTCGGCTGGGCCTCGAGCCACCGCTTCGAGCTGGTCGTGGTCGTGGTCAGCTCACCCCTGTTGCCGCTGGCGCTCGCCGCGGCGCCGGCACTGCGCCTGCTGGTCGTCGCGAAGGCCTTCAAGGCGCTCAAGCTGGCGAAGGTGATCAAGCTCGGGAAGCTCGGGAAGAGCATCCGCCTGCTGCGCAGAAGACTGCGCCTCGGGCCGCGTGCGGAGCTGGTCCTGTCAGCCGTCGGCCTGTCGCTCGCGATCGGCCTCGTCGCCTACATCCTCACCGACGAAGCGCCGCTGGAGGACCTCGGCAACACGCTCGCGCTGCTGGCGCTCGGGCTGCTGATCACGACCTGCGTCGCGCACCTGCACCGGCGCGCGACGAGGCGCGGCTGAGGCACACGCGGGAACGCGCTCAACATCTGTTGAGCATATTCAGCACAGAACACTCAGAATGAGATACGGTGGGCGCGCCAGGTCGCACGACGCGTGCGACCACAATTCGGCCAAACGTCTCCGGGGGGACCATGAGTTTCAAGAAGCTGCCGCTGGCAGCGATCGTTGTCGCGTTCGCGTGCCTGCTCTTCAGCAGCAGCAGCGCCCAAGCGGTGCGTGTCAACGGCATCTCCGACAACGCCACGCATAGATGGTCGCCTCCATCGCTGTGGTGGTCGACCGGGCTCAACGAGGTCGGCTACATGCGCAAGATCATCAACTGGGATGTCGCCTTCCACCCTGAGCAATATCAGGACATGGAGCTCTGGCTCACGCGCGCCGCGCAGTTGAGAAAGAGAGTGGTCGTCTCGTTCGGCGGGCTCGACGAGCCGGCACCGCTCGACTACCGCTACGCGATTCACAGCTTCCGGCTGCTGTGGCCGCAGGTGACTGAGTTCACTGCCTGGAACGAACCCAACCACGTCGTCTCGGGTCATCCCAGAAGCGACGTCCCGGCGGCGACCGCGGCGAAGTACTGGAAGCAGCTCAACGAGGAGTGCCAGGTCCCGATCGCGGACAGAACCTGCGCCGCGATCGCGGGCGACTTCGCCGACAACAGCGAACTCTCGACGTACACCGCCGCGTACAAGGCCGAGCTCGGCTCGCTGAGACCGGCGGTGTGGGCGCTGCACGCCTACGCGGCGGTCAACCGGGACCAGCTCTGGCGAGTCGACAACTTCCTCGCGGACGTGTGGCCCGCTCCGGTGTTCATCACCGAGGTCGGCGCATATTTCTGTCAGGACTTCCAACTCGCGAGAAGCCCCGCCGGAACAGTTGCCGCCAACGTGCAGCAGGCAGCGCAGTTCCAGCGCGCCAGCGCCAGACGAATCGCCGCGCTCGGCGCCGGCCGCCCGCAGATCATGCGGATCTACTACTACCAGCTGGCGATCGGCGTACCCGCCGCTGGCTCCACCGGCGAATGCCGTGACAAGGACGACGCCTCGCTGATCGACAGATACGACGTCGAGCGACCGGGCCTCGGGGTGATCAAGAACGGCGTCCCGATCCCGATGCTGTTCAAGGACGGCACCTGGGAGCAGCGCTACAGCTTCGACACCGCGAACGATCCGAACCGCGTGGTCCAGTGGGGGCAGCCGGGCGATCAGCCGGTCTTCGGCGACTGGGATGGCGACGGCGTCAAGACGCCCGGGATCCTCCGCAACGGCACGTGGTGGTTGACCGACGACCCGCGCGCGCTCGACGGCACGAGAGCCCGCGTGTTCGCGTTCGGCGACCCGAGCGGCACCGCCGTCGCCGGCGACTGGAACGGTGACGGAATCGACACGATCGGCGTCCGTGTCGGCAACACCTTCTACCTCCGCAACAGCAACACGGCGGGCATGCACGACATCACGCCATTCAGCTTCGGCGATCCCTCCAACAAGGTCGTCATCGGCGACTGGAACGGCGACAGAATCGACTCGGTCGGCGTCGTCGTCAACGACGCGTGGTACGTGAAGAACTGGCACACCACCGGGGTCTCCGACAACGGCTGGTTCTACGGCGGCATCGGCGACAAGCCGGTGGTCGGCGACTGGGACGGCGACGGCGTCGACGATCCCGGCGTCTACCGGAGCTACGGCGGCAGCGGCACGTGGTTCCTCGGCAAGCAGGGGCAGACCGGCAACCTGTTCGGGTTCTTCTCCTACTTCGCCGACGGCAGCGAGGCGCCGCTGGCCGGCTGACGAGGCGTGCGGCTCGCGCCGGCTCGGGGTCCCGCCGCGGACCCCCGAGCCGGCGCTGCTCGACTCCTGACGGACGCGCTGTCAGGAGACCGCCGACGAGGGGTAGGCACCGCCGGTGCAGACCGCGTAGCGAGTGCCGGCGACTGGCGCGGTCACCGCCGGCAGCGCGAAGGTCGAGATGCCGTCGCCACCGAAGGCGGTGTTGATCAGGTTGAAGAGCGCCATCTCGTCGGTGATCCGGAGTGTGCGGCCGTCCGCGGGCGTCCACGTCGACGGCAGCCCAGCGGTCACGAACAGCTTCACCTGCCCGAGCGTGCACTGCGGGCTGCTCTGGGTGCCCTCGGCCCACGCCGGGCCGCCGCTGCAGAGGTCGTAGCGCAGGCCGGGAGGCGCGGTGATCGCGAGGCCGCCGGGGACAGAGCCGTCGGCCGGCGTCCAGCCGGCGGGCACTGCCTGCTGGGCTTTCAGTACGACCGTACCCTTCGTGCAGTTGGTCGGATACGACGCCGGATCACCGCCCGCGAAGTCGCGCGGGACCGGGAACAGCGCGCCGGTCGCGCAGAGGCGGTAGGCGAGACCAGCCGGCGCCGTCACCCCAGGGATGCCGAAGCTGGTGGGGACCGTTCCGCCGAAGCCCGCGCCGATCAGCGAGAAGAGCGCCTCGCGGCCGCGGATCGCGACGATCTGGCCGGCGGCCGGCAGCGAGAAGGCCGGCCTGATCGACGCCGGGTAGAGGTCGACCTCGGCGAGCGCGTCGCAGCTCGCGGGGCCGGCGACAGAGCCGTCATCGATGAACAGCGACGCGGCGCCGAAGCGACGGGGCAGCCGGCGGTCGAGCCGGGCGGCGTGATGGGCGAGGCCGGGTGTCAGCTCGCGCAGCAGTCTGGCGCGGAAGCGGACGGTCGCGCGGCGGGCGTCGTAGCGCGGTCGCGTCAGCTCCAACGCGACCGTGTCGGCACCTCTTCTGCCCCCGCTCAGCGTGACGACGGCGTTCGGCGGGTCGGCCGCGAAGCCAAGCCCGCGCCAGTAGGCGCCGGTCAGCTGCCGCAGCGGGACCGCGCCGGTGTCGCGCGCCGGCCGGTCGGAGAACCACACCGCCCGCGACGGCACGCCGCGCAGCGTCAGCGCGTAGCTGCCGCCGCCAAGCGGTTCCAGCGCCCCGCCCTCCGCCTGCACGACGAACAGCAGCGGCTCCGCCGGCGGCAGCCCGGCCGGGCGCGGCGCGGGCGCGGCCGCGGCGGTGGCCGAGGTCATCACGACCGCGACCAGCGCGAACAACAGGAACGGGAGCGCACGTCTCATGTCAGCAGCCTGACATGAGACGATCTCAAACGGAAGCGAGTGCCTGCGGCTCCGCCAGCAGCCCGCGCCGGCGCAGCTCCGGGATCACGCCCTCGCCGACGCGGTACGCCTCCTCGAGATGCGGATAGCCGGACAGGACGAACTCGTCGAGCCCCAGCTCGTGGTACTCGGCGATGCGGTCGGCGACCTGCTCGTGCGAGCCGACCAGCGCCGTCCCGGCCCCGCCGCGCACGAGCCCGACACCGGCCCACAGGTTCGGCGAGACCTCCAACGCGTCCGTTCTGCCGTTGTGCAGCGCGATCATCCGCGCCTGGCCCTCCGACTGCGACGCGCGCAGGGTCGCCTGCGCCCGCTCGATCGCGTCGGCGTCGATCCCTTCGAGCAGCTTGTCGGCCTCCGCCCACGCCTCCTCGGCGGTGTCACGCGAGATCGCGTGCAGGCGGATGCCGTATCTCAGCTCGCGCCCGGCGCGCTCGGCCGCCGCGCGCACGCGGTCGAGCTTCTCGGCGACCTGCGCCGGCGGCTCGCCCCACGTCAGGTAGACGTCGGCGTATCTGGCGGCGACGTCGAGCGCGCCCGGCGAGGAGCCGCCGAGGTAGATCCCCGGCGCCAGCTCGGGCGGGTTGGGCACGTGCGCGCCCTCGACCGAGTAGTGCTTGCCGCTGAAGTCGACCGGCTCGCCCTTCCACAGCTCGCGCACGATCGCGAGGTACTCCCCCGCGCGCTCGTAGCGCTCCTCCTTCGAGAGGAAGTCGCCGAAGCGGCGCTGCTCGACGTCGTCACCGCCGGTGACGACGTTGAGCAGCAGCCGGTTGCCGGAGACGCGCTGGTACGTCGCCGCCATCTGCGCGGCGAGCGTCGGCGAGACCAGCCCCGGCCGGAACGCGACGAGGTATCTGAGCCGCTCCGTCACCTGCGTCAGCGCCGCCGACAGCACCCAGGCGTCCTCGCACCAGCTGCTCGTCGGGGTCAGCGCGGCGTCGAAGCCGAGCTGCTCGGCCGAACGGGCGATCTGCCCGATGTAGCCGACCGACGGCGGCCGCTCGCTCGCACCGCTGAAGTCGAGGTGCTTGCGGGCGCCGACCGCGTTGCCCTTCGAGAGGTCGGTGCGCGAGTCGCCGGTCGTCGGCAGGAACCAGTGCAGTGTGACGGGCATGCTCAATTCACCTACTTGCTGTAGACCGAGTCGTTCACGATGTCGGTGAAGACGACTCTTCTCGTCAGCTCGCCCTCTTCGAGGAAGAGGTCGGCCAGTCTCTGCTGGGAGTCGACGATCTCGTCGTCGAGCGGGACGATGTCCGACGCCTTTCTGAGCGCGGCGACTCTCGTCACCTCGATCGGCAGGCCGGAGTCAGCGGTCCACGCGGCGGCCCACTCGTCGGGGTTCTCGCCCGCCCACGCCCAGGCGGCCTGGAGCCGTCTGAGGTAGTCCTGGATCGCGGCGACCTTGGCCGGATCCTCGAGCGCCTTGGTGGAGGCGATCTCGAAGCCGAGGCCCTGCTCGTACGGCTGGCCGGCGACGATCTCTCTGGCGTCGAGCGTCTCGAGCGCCTGCGTCGCGAACGGATCCCAGATCGAGATCGCGTCGACCGAGCCGCTCTGGTACGCGGCGAGCGCGTCCGGGGGCGCGAGGAAGGCGAACTCGACGTCGTCGGTGCCGAGGCCCTCGGACTTCAGCGCGTTGAGCACGAAGGCGTGGCCGGAGGTGCCTCTCGGCACGGCGATCTTCTTGCCCTTGAGGTCAGCGATCGAGGCGATGTCGGAGTCCTGCGGGACGAGGATCCGGTTCTCCTGGCTGTCGCGCTCCTTGACGGCGGCGATCACGTTGAAGGCGGCGCCGGCGGCGGCGCCGAAGATCGGCGGTGCGCAGCCGACCCAGGCGATGTCGATTCTGTCGGCGCCGGCGGCCTCGACCAGCGGCGGGCCGGCGACGAAGGTCGACCACTCGATCTCGTACGGCAGGTCGTCGAGCTGGCCTGACTTCTGCAGCACCGCTCTGATGCCGTCCTTCTGCGTGCCGACGCGCAGCTTCACGCCGCTGAGGTCGGAGCCGCCGTCGGCGGTCGTGGCGGCGGCGGTGCTCTCGGCGCCGGCGGCGGTCGAGCCGCCCTTGTCGTCGTCGCTGCCGCAGCCGGCAACGACCAGCGCGGCGAGCGCGAGCAGGGACAGCAGCACGGCGCGTACTGACGTACGTGTCATCGGTGAGGCCTCCTCTTGTTGTCTGGGGGCGCTACTCGGTGTCGTCGACGCCGAGGCGCTGGAGCAGGTCGCTGCGACGGGCGACCAACTCGGGGTTGTCGCGGCGACGGGGCCGCGGCAGGTCGAAGCGCTCGTCGAACACGATCGCTCCGTCCTCGATCAGGAGCGTGCGGTCGGCCAGCAGCAGCGCCTCTTCGACGTCATGCGTGACGAAGAGGACGGCCGGCCGGTGCAGCTCCCAAAGCTTGCGCACGAGCCCCTGCGCGGAGACGCGCGTGAGCGCGTCGAGCGCGCTGAAGGGCTCGTCGAGCAGCAGCAGGTCGGGCTCGCGCACGAGCGCACGAGCGAGCGCGACGCGCTGGCGCTGGCCACCCGACAGCTGACGCGGCCAGGCCGACTCGCGACCAGCGAGGCCGACCTCCGCGAGCGCCGCCGTTCCGCGTGCCTTCGGGTCCGGATCGCGCAGCCCGAGCGTGACGTTCTGGAGCGCGCTGCGCCATGGCAGCAGGCGCGGATCCTGGAAGACGACGGCCGGCTCTCTGCCGGTGCGCATCTCTCCGGTCATGCCGGTGTCGAGGCCGGCGAGCAGCCGCAGCAGCGTCGTCTTGCCGCAGCCGGAGCGGCCGAGCACGGCGACGAACTCGCCGGGCGCGATGTCGAGGTCGATCGACCTCAGCACGACGTGGTCGCCGAAGGCGCGACCGGCGCCGCGCAGCCGTACTACCGGCTCAGCGGCCGATCGCTCGGCCTGCGGCCTCGGATCGCCTTCGAAGTACTCGCCCTGGGGGCTCGCACTTCGGGCTCCTGTGGAACTCATTGGGTCACCTCGTCGCGCCAGCGCAGCGCGCGCCGCTCCAGCGCGCGGACGATCGAGTCGGTCAGCAGGCCGAGCGCGGCGTAGCAGAGCAGGCCGACGACGATGATGTCGGTCCGCAGCACGTCGCGGGCGTTGTTGACCATGAAGCCGAGGCCGGCGCCGGCGTTGACCTGCTCGGCGACGATCAGCGCCAGCCAGGCGATCCCGAGCGACTGGCGGAAGCCGACGAGCGTGCCGGGCAGCGCGCCGGGGATGATGATGTGGCGGGCCCGCTCCCAGCGCGTCAGCCGCAGCGATCTGGCGACCTCGATCAGCTCCGGGTCGATCGAGCGCAGCGCGGCGACGATGTTGAGGTAGAGCGGGATCACGACGCCGAGCGCGATCAGCAGCACCTTCGGCGTCTCGCCGATCCCGAACCAGAGGATGAAGAGCGGCACGAGGCCGAACAGCGGCAGCGTGCGGACCATCTGCATCGGCGGGTCGACGACGGCGTCGCCGAGCTTGGAGAGGCCGGCGATCGTGCCGAGCACGATGCCGGCGATCGAGCCGATCAGCAGGCCGACCAGCGCCCGCCGCAGCGAGACGCCGATCGCGTCGGCGAGCTGGCCGCTCTCGATCAGCTCGCGGGCCGTTCTGGCCAGCTCGACCGGCGAGGCGAGCGTTCTCTCGTCGAGCACGCCGGTGCTGCTGGCGAGCTGCCACAGCAGCAGGATCACCAGCGGCGAGAGCCAGCGGATGGCGGTGTTGCGCTTGGGGCGCCAAGAGCGCCGCGCGGCGCGCGGTTGAACGGTTGCGATCGCAGACATGAGGGTTCGGGTTTGGGCGCGCCGACGTTCGGCGCGGCGGGCAATGTATCAATCCCGACCGGAATAAGCGAATTTGTCGGGAAATCCCTCATTGGCGCGCCACCACCACCGCAGGAGCGCCGAGACCGCCGAGGAGCTGCAGCGGCTCGTCGGTCAGTTCACGCTCGCCTGATCGGCATACCGTCCGGCGCGTATGCATGCGTCAGCGGGCATGCGCGCCGACGCGCCACCTGGAAGACCGTTCGAGAAAAGTCGTTGCAACCAGGATCGATCGCTGCCGATCACCTGAACAGATTCATCCGCCGCCGTCGCGCATAACCAGGAAGGTTCGCCGTGAAGCTCAACGTCCAGACCAAGCTGCTCGCCGCATTTCTCGCCGTCGTCGCGATGGTGGTGATCGTCGGCGGCGTGTCGGTCATCAAGCTCGGTGACATCCACACCGTCACCGAGGACTACGCGACCGACACCGTCCCAAGCGCGAGAAACATCGGTGATCTGACGACGATGATCGGCGAGGTCCGCAAAGACCAGGGCCAGTACATCCTCAAGCACGCGCTCGGGCTCGACGCGAGAGCGCTCGCCGAGACGCGCGACGAGATCGACGGCGAGATGACCGACGTCGACGACGCGATAGCGACCGCCAGAAGACTGGGCAGCGCGGCCGACGGCGCGGCGCTCAGAACGCTGTCGGACGCGTGGGGCGCCTACAAGACCGGCTCGGAGCCGTTCAACGGCCTCGTGGCGGCGAGAGACTACAGAGCAGCTTTTGACCTGATCGGCAACGGCGGCGCCGCCGACCAGGCCTACGACGGCATCAAGGACGGCATCGCCGGCCTGCAGAGAGCGGACGCCGCGGCGGCCGCCGCGCAGGACAAGAGCGCCGACGACACCGTCTCCTCCACCCGCACGCTCGTCTTCGTGCTCGTGATCCTCGCCGCGATCATCGGCATAGCGCTGGCGCTGATATCGGCCCGCTGGATCGCCGGCGGCCTGCGCCAGCTGCTCGCCGCCGCACGCGGGATCGCCGAGGGCGACGTCGAGCAGAGCGTCAACGTCAAGTCGCGCGACGAGCTCGGCGAGACGGCCGAGGCCTTCAGAGCGATGATCGCCTACCTCGAGGAGATGGCCGAGGCCGCCCGCCGCATCGCCGCCGGCGACCTCGCCGTCGACGTGCGCGCCAAGAGCGACAGAGACGCGCTCGGCACCGCCTTCGCCGCGATGAGCCTCGAGCTGCGCGACGCGCTCGGCGACCAGTCGTCGCTGGAGGCGCTCGTCGAGCGGATGGAGTCGCTGCGCAAGAGCGACCTCGCCGACCTCGAGGCGGCGCTCGCCGCCGTCGCCGGCGGCGACCTGACGGTCGACGTCACCCCCGTCACGACCACGATCGACGCGCAGGACGGCCGCGACCTCGGCCGCCTCGCGACGATCTTCAACGAGATGCACGCCACGACCGCCGGCTCGGTCGCGGGCTACAACGCGATGCGCGCGAAGGTTGCCGAGATGCTGCGCCTGATCGCGACCGAGTCGCAGGCCGTCGCCGCCGCCTCGCAGCAGATGGCGACGACCTCCGAGGAGTCCGGCCGCGCCGTCGGCGAGATCGCCTCCGCCGTCGGCGAGGTCGCGGCCGGCGCCGAGCGCCAGGTCCGCACCGTCGGCGAAGCCCGCCAGCTCGCGGAAGAGGTCGTCTCCACCACGCTCGCGTCCAACGACAACGCCGAGCAGACCGCCCGCGCCGCCGAGCAGGCCCGCACCGTCGCCGAGGAGGGCGCCGACGCGATCGCCCGCGCGAGCGAGGGCATGCGCCAGCTGGCCGCCGTCTCCGCCGGCGTCAACGACGCGATGCGCGACCTCGGCGCGAAGTCCGAGCAGATCGGCGGGATCGTCTCGACGATCACCGGCATCGCCGAGCAGACCAACCTGCTGGCGCTCAACGCCGCGATCGAGGCCGCCCGCGCCGGCGAGCAGGGCCGCGGCTTCGCCGTCGTCGCCGAAGAGGTCCGCAAGCTGGCCGAGGAGTCGCAGTCGGCCGCGCGCTCGATCTCGGAGCTGGTCGAGGAGATCCAGCGTGACACCGGCGCCGCCGTCACGAGCGTCGAGGCCGGCGAGGAGCACATGACGACCGGCGTCGCGACCGTCGAGGAGGCGCGCGAGTCGTTCCTGCGGATCGGCACGAGCGTCGAGGACATGAGCGGCCGCGTCGAGCAGATCGCCGCCGCGATCGGCGAGATCTCCCACAGCGCCGGCCGCATGCAGGAGAACATGGCCGACGTCGTCTCGGTCGCCGAGCAGTCCTCCGCCTCGACCGAGCAGGTCTCCGCCTCCACCCAGCAGACCTCCGCCTCCACCCAGGAGATCGCCGCCTCCGCCCAGGAACTCGCCAAGACCGCCGAAGAGCTGGAGCGCCTCGTCGGCCAGTTCACACTGACCCGCTAGAGGAATCGGAACCATGAAGCTCAACGTCCGCACCCAGCTGCTCGGCGGCTTCCTCGTCGTGATCGCGCTGATGATCGTCCTCGGCGTCCTCTCGATCAGCCGCATCGGCTCGATCTCCGACGACGCGAAGGAACTCGGCGACAACACCGTCCCCGCGACCGAGACGCTCGGCGACATCCGCGAGTCGGTCTTCACCTACCGGCTCGTGCAGATCCGCTGGGCGACCGCGGTCCTCCCCGCCGACAAGAGAAGAATGTCGGAGTCGCTTGAGACGACGCCGAGAACGGTCGACGACGCGATCGCGGCCGGCAGAAGACTGGCCGCTGACGACAGAGACCACGCCAACTACGAGGCGCTCGCGAAGGCCTGGGCCGACTACCAGAACGCGACGGTCGGTCCGCTCGCCGACGCCGTCAACGGCGGCCGCACCGAGGACGCGATCAACGTGCTCGGCGGCCCCGCCGGCTCGGAGGCGTTCAACGTCCTGAGAGAGGCCGTCGTCGCGGCCGGCGACTACCAGAAGAGACTGTCGCGGGCGACCGTCCAGCAGACCGAGGACACGGCCGACACGGCCCGCAGATTGATCATCGTCCTGCTGGTCGTCGCGACGATCCTCGGCCTCGGCATCGCGCTGCTGCTCTCGCGCCGGATCGTCAACGGCGTGCGTCAGATGCTGACCGCCGCGCGCGGCATCGCCGTCGGCGACGTGCAGCAGACGGTCGAGATCAGATCGCGTGACGAGCTCGGCGAGACCGGCGAGGCGTTCAGAGCGATGATCGCCTACCTGTCCGAGACCGCCGACGCCGCCAGCCGCATCGCCGAGGGCGACCTCGCCGTCGACGTGCAGCCGAAGTCCGACAGAGACGCGCTCGGCACCGCCTTCAAGGCGATGAGCGACGAGCTGCGCGCCGCGCTCGGCGACCAGTCGTCGCTGGAGCAGCTCGTCGAGCGGATGGAGAGCCTCTCCGCCAACGACCTCGCGCAGCTCGAACAGGCGCTGGCCGCCGTCGCCGACGGCGACCTGACGGTCGACGCCGCTGCGACGACCGGTCCGATCGAGACCGAGGCCGGCCTCGCCGCGGGCCGCCTCGCCGAGATCTTCAACGCGATGCTCGCGCAGCTGGGCAGCTCCGTCGCGGGCTACAACGGCATGCGCGCGAAGGTCGCTGACCTGGTTGGCCAGATCTCCTCCGAGACGCAGGCCGTCGCCGCCGCCTCCCAGCAGATGGCGACCACCTCCGAGGAGTCCGGCCGTGCCGTCGGCGAGATCGCAAGCGCCGTCGGCGAGGTCGCCGCCGGCGCCGAGCGCCAGGTCCGCACCGTCGGCGAGGCGCGCGAGCTGACCGAGGAGATCGTCATCTCGACCCGCGCCTCGGCCGAGAACACGGCCGAGACCGTGCGCGCGGCCGAGCAGGCCCGCGCCGTCGCCGAGGAGGGCGCCTCCGCGATCGCCGAGGCGACCGACGCGATGGAGGCCGTGCAGGCCTCCTCCTCCGAGGTCACCTCCGTGATCCGCGACCTCGGCGCCAAGTCGGGCCAGATCGGCGGGATCGTCTCGACGATCACCGGCATCGCCGAGCAGACCAACCTGCTCGCCTTGAACGCCGCGATCGAAGCGGCGCGTGCCGGCGAGCAGGGCCGCGGCTTCGCCGTCGTCGCCGAAGAGGTGCGCAAGCTCGCCGAGGAGTCGCAGGAGGCCGCCCGTTCGATCTCCGGGCTGATCGACGAGATCCAGCGCGAGACCGGTCGTGCCGTCGACGTCGTCGAGAACGGCGCCCGTCAGACGCAGGACGGCGCCGCCACCGTCGAGCAGGCGCGCACGTCGTTCCTGCAGATCGGCACCTCCGTGCAGGACATGACCGGTCGCGTCGAGCAGATCGCCACCGCCGTCGGTGAGATCAGCGAGCGCGCGAACCGGATGGAGCAGAACATGTCCGAGGTCGTCTCGGTCGCCGAGCAGTCCTCCGCCTCGACCGAGCAGGTCTCCGCCTCGACCCAGCAGACGTCGGCCTCCACGCAGGAGATCGCCGCCTCCGCCCAGGAACTGGCGAAGACGGCCGAGGAGCTGGAGCGCCTCGTCGGTCAGTTCCGCATCTGAGCTACCAGCAAGTCCCTCGATGGAGGGGTGCCCGCCCGGCCAGCGCGCCGGGCGGGCACTTCACCATCGCCGCGCCGGCGTGACGCCGGCGCCCGCGGTGGCCGCTCAGCGCGTCAGCGTCACGGCCGAGGTCGAGACGCGCGCCCCGCCCCCGCTCTTCGGCGTGAAGCGGACCGTCAGCGTCAGCTTCGCCGTCTTCGCCTTCTTCAGCGAGCGCGCGCCGGCCTTCGAGAAGCGCACCTTCAGCGCGACCGTGCCGCCCTTGCGCACGCGCGCCGAGCCGCCGCCGACCGTCGTCTTGCCGCGCTTGAGCGTCGCGCTCACCTTGCCGGCGCCGGGCGCGCCGACCTTGATCGCGAGCCCGCCGCGCAACGCCGCGCGCAGCTTCGCGCCGGCGACCTTGACGGCGAGCGCCTGGCCGCCTCCGCCTCTGCCTCTGCCCGGCTCTCTTCTGTCGCCGCCGTCCTGCGGTCTTCTGGCCGGCGGCGCGACGCCGCTGTCGACGTTCTCGCAGTTGGTCAGCACGTCGACCGGATCGGCTTTGACGGTGTCGGTGCCGATCCCGCAGTCGACCGTGTCGACCTCGCCGTCGCGCGCGTCGACGGTGTCGTTGCCGAACGGCAGCCGGCACCACGTCCAGTAGTTGCAGTGGGCGCCGGTGTCGTCGGCGAAGATCGTGTCGCGACCGGGGCCGCCGATCAGCGTGTCGTTGTTCCAGCCGCCCTCGACGTAGTCGTCGCCGGGGCCGCCGTCGATCGTCTCGACGTCGTCGTCGCCGACGAGGCGGTCGTTGCCGCCGTTGCCGAGGACGGTCGCCGGATGGCGGAACTCGCCCGGCTCGATCTCGTAGGTGTCGACGCCGTCGGTGCCGTGGAAGGTGCCGCCGGTGTAGACCTTGAAGCGCTCGATCCCGACGACGTTGTCGCCCTCGCCCGGACGGCCGTCGTTCGCGACGCCGTCGAGCGTGATCGTGACCGGCTGCGTCGCCTTCTGCGCGCCCTCGGCCCACTCCGACTCGACGTAGTCCTCCCCCGCGCCGCCGTCGATCACGTCGCGGCCGGGCGCCTTGAACATGTCGCCGTTGAGGCTGTCGTTGCCGTCCTCGCCGTAGACCTGGTCGTTGCCGGCGCCGCCGTCGAGCACGTCGTCGCCGGGACCGCCGCGGAGCGTCTGGTCGCCGTCGTGGCCCTCGAGTCTGTCTCTGCCGGGGCCGCCGTCCTGCACCTGCGCGCTCTGGATGCGGTCGTCGCCGTCGCCTCCGTGGACCTCGACCGCGACGGCGGCCGGGAAGGGATCCCACGCGGCGCTGCTGATCGAGAAGGTGTCGTTGCCGCCGCCGAGGTTGACGACGATCTTCTGCGGGAACGGGCAGTAGGCCGTGTGGTCGACGTACTCGGCCGCGGTGCACTCGGCCGGGATCGCGTCGAGGCCGCTGGTGACCCACGACAGCTCGCCCTGCGAGACGCCGATGCCGACGTGGTCGGCGGCGGCGTCGCCGTTGAACGTCATCGTGGTGCCGTCGTAGGTGATCGTGCCGCGCGCCTGCGCCGCGACCGGCAGCGCCAGCATCGTGAGTGCCGCGGCGGCGAGCGCCGCGCTCTTTCGGCGAAGCATCGGAAGCCTCCAGGTCGGGTTCATGGAGGCGATGCTGCGCCACAACGGCCGCGGCGCCCATGGGGGGATCCCCGGAAGCGTCCCGGGGGCACCCCGGAGGGCCGTCGCGGCGGACTACGGCAGCCGCAGCGGGTCGCGCGCGTAACGGCGCGAGAGCTGCTGGAAGAAGCCGCCGTCGTCGTCGGCGTTGTACGAGTCGCGCGTTCTGCCGAACACTCTCGGCGGGTTCGTGACGCCGTCTCTGTTCCAGTCGGAGGCGTTGGTCGTCCCGTCCGCCCCGCCGCCGAACAGCAGGCCGACGACGCCGGCCCGCGCCATTCTCTTCAGCACCCGGCGGCGGCCGTCGTCGAGCAGCGTCTGCACGCGGTTGTCGCGGAAGTGGCCCCAGGTGTCGTCCATCGCGCGCATCACCGTGTTGCCGAGCGGCAGCTGCCAGACGATCGCGCGCATGCCCGTGCCGCGCACGACGCCGCCGAGGAAGCGGCTCGCGCGCGTGAAGTCGGCCGGCGCCCACCACGAGGCGCCGCCGTCGCCGCGGATCTTCTGCTCGAAGCCGGAGTCGGCGTCGGCCCAGTCGGTGAAGAGCAGGTCGAATCTGGCACCGAGCGAGCGCTCGAAGGCGGCCGCTCTGCGCGCCAGCGCGTCGGTCTGCGCGCCGTTCGGTCTGTTCAGGTGCAGGTCGACTCTCGTGCCCCAGTCGCTGAGGTGATAGGCGAGCCGCACGTTCGGCGCGTGCGCGTCGCGCAGCCGCACGAGCGCCTGCGCGAAGCCGGCGGCGGTGTCGGGCAGGCCGCGCAGCGCCGCGACGCCGCTGCCGGCGACCGCCGCGGTGACGGTCGCGGCGTCGTCGTTCTCGGCCGCCTGCTGGACGTAGCCCCACAGGTCGGGCTCGACGTGCAGCACGACCGCCTTCGGCCGCACGACCGCCGCCCGTCTCAGCGCGAGCGCGACGTCGCCGTAGTAGGCGCGCATCGTCGCCGGGTCGGCGAGGTTGCGCAGCACGCCTCTCATCTCGTCGGCGACGCCGGCGCCAGGCTTCGAGTGGCGCAGGTTGTAGTACGTCAGCACCGGCAGCATGCCGGCCTTGACCGACTCGCGCACGTAGTTGGAGACGTACGCCCCGCCGGGGTTCCAGGTCGACCAGCCACCGCCGGTGTTGACGCCGCCCGCGAGGTACTGGTAGCGCAGGCCGGTGCGGAACTTCTTGCGCGTGGCGGCGGCGCTGCCGGGATCGTCCTTGAGGCCGAGCTGGAGTGTCGCGGGCCAGCCGGCCGGCTTCGGCGGCAGCTTGGCGACGGCGGTGGCGGGCGCTGCGCCGATGGTCAGCGCGACGAGCAGCGCCGCGACGAGGGGGATGCGTCCGTGCATCGACCACATGATGGCGGATCGCCGCACCGCTGCCCAGCGCCATTCGTCAGAGATCAGCGATGTTGCAGCGTCACTCCCCGACCGCCTCCAGATAGCGCAGCACCGCCAGCACGCGGCGGTGGTCATCGCCGGTCGTCTCGAGGTCGAGCTTGCCGAAGATCGCCGTCACGTGGCGCTCGACGGCGCGCTCGGAGAGGTGCAGCGCGCCCGCGATCGCGCGGTTGGTGCGCCCTTCCGCCATCAGCCCGAGCACCTCGCGCTCGCGCGGCGTCAGCGCGCCGAGCGGATCCTGCGCGGTCCGCCGCCCCATCATCAGCGCGACGACCTCGGGGTCGAGCACCGAGCCGCCCTCGGCGACGCGGTGGAGCGCGTCGGTGAAGCGCGCGACGTCGGCGACGCGGTCCTTCAGCAGGTAGCCGACGCCGGCGGCGCCGTTGGCCAGCAGCGCCTCGACGTACGCCTCCTCGACGTACTGCGACAGCACCAGCACGCCGACGTGCGGCAGCTCCGCGCGGATCCGCACGGCGGCGCGCAGCCCGTCGTCCTCCCCGCGCGGCGGCATGCGGATGTCGGTGACGGCGACGTCGGGCTTGTGCGCGCGCACCTTGCGCAGCAGCTCGTCGGCGTCGGCGGCCTGCGCGACGACGTCGAAGCCGGCGTCGGCGAGCAGCCGTGCCGCGCCCTCGCGCAGAATCGCCGAGTCGTCGGCGACGAGGACGCGCAGCGGCGCGGGCGCGGGGGCGCCGTCGGGATCAGACGGGCTCACACGGCACCTCCAGCACCAGTCGGGTCCCGCCGCCGGCGGCCGGCTCGACCCACAGCCGCCCGTCGAGTGCGGCGGCGCGGTCGCGCAGCCCGGCGAGGCCGGAGCCGGCGCCGACGACGGCGCCGCCGCGGCCGTCGTCGGTCAGCGTCACGCGCAGCAGCTCGGCGTCCTGCTCGATCGCGATCGTCGCGCTGCTGGCGCCGCTGTGGCGGGCGACGTTCGTCAGCCCCTCGGCGAGCGTGAAGTAGGCGGTCGTCTCGACCGCGGTCGGCAGCCGCCCCGCCGGCACGCCGTCGATCGCGACCGGGATCGGCGCGCGGCCGGTCAGCGCGCGCAGCGCCGGCCTCAACCCGCCCTGCGTCAGCACGGCCGGGTGCAGGCCGCGCGCCAGCTCGCGCAGCTCCGCGGTCGCCGCCGTCAGCTCGTCGCGCGCCTCGTCGATCAGCGCCGCCAGCTCGTCGCCGTCGTCGACCCGCGCACGCAGCAGCTGGAGCGCGATGCCGGTGCCGATCAGCCGCTGCTGAGCGCCGTCGTGGAGGTCGCGCTCGAAGCGGCGGCGGGTCTCGTACGCGGCCTCCAGCAGGCGATGGCGCGAGGCGCGCAGCTCGCGCTCGGCGGCGAGGCGGTCGGAGATGTCGCGCACGTAGCCGACGAAGATCGGCGCGCCCTCCTGCGGCAGGCGCGTGACGGTCAGCTCGACCGCGCGCTCGCTGCCGTCGGCGCCGATCGCCTGCGTCTCGACACGCTGGTCGAGCAGCGTCGGCGCCGCGCCCGACAGCAGCCGCGCGAGGCCGCGGCGATGCGCGTCGCGGTGGCGCGGCGGGACGATCAGCTCCGCCATCTCGCGGCCGACCGCCTGCTCGGGGGCGAAGCCGAAGGTGCGCTGCGCCGCGCGGTTCCAATGCAGCACGCGGCCGTCCGCGTCCATCGCGACGACGGCGTCGAGCGCCGCGTCGAGGACGTCGGCGATCCCCGGCGCGAGCACTGCGGTGGGGTCTGATGGGCGTGCGGCAGGCGTCATCGCGGCCGCCACGATACGGCTCCGGCGAAGGTCCGACAACTGACATTCGCGGATCCATCCCGGAACCTGTCCCGGAACCGCTGGTGCGCGGCCGGACCGTCGCTCAGGCTGCGCCGAAGGCGGCGGCGAGCGCGTCCGTGCTGAGCGCGCCCTTCCACAGGAACGGCTGCGCGCGCTCGCGCGCGAGCTCGCCGGCGTCCGCGTCGGAGGAGACGAGCAGCACGGCCGGGCCGTCGGCGAGGCGCTCGGCGACCTCGAAGCCGGAGGCGTCGGGCAGGCCGACGTCGAGCAGGACCGCGTCGGGGCTCAGCTCGTGCGCCAGCCGCACCGCGCCGGCGGCGTCGTGCGCCTCGCCGACCACCGCCCAGCCGGCCGCCTCCAGCAGACGAGCTGCCTGACGCCGGAAGGCGTCGTGGTCGTCGACGACGATGACGGTTCGGGGCACGTGTCGATGATCGCCGATCGCCGCCCCCGGCAACCGTCGGTTCTCCGCCAGGCGCGGCATCTCCCCCTTTAGGGGGACTGCGGCTCTGCCGATGATGCAGCCCATGACCACAACCATCGATCCCACCGCCGTCCTCGGACGCGCGCTCGGGATCTACAAGGAGCACGCCGGCGCGCTGATCCCCGCCGCGCTCGTCGTCTTCCTGATCAACGCGATCGTCGCCTTCGTGTTCGACAGCGGCGTGCTCGTGCTCGTCTCGTCGCTCGTCAGCATGGTCGTCCACACCTTCTACCAGGGGCTCGTCGTGAGACTGGTCGACGACGTCCGCGACGGCACGCTCGACGCCTCGGTCGGCGACCTCTTCCGCAGCGTCGCGCCAGTCGCCGTGCCGCTGCTCGTGGCCTCGATCGTCGTCGGCATCCTCGTCGGGATCGGCCTCATCCTGCTGATCGTCCCGGGCCTCTTCCTGCTGACGATCTGGTCGGTGACCGCGCCCGTGGTCGTGCTGGAGGGCAAGGGCCCGATCGAGGCGATGGAGCGCAGCCGCGAGCTGGTCAGAGGCAACGGCTGGGGCGTCCTCGGCCTCGTCGTGCTCGTCTTCGTGCTGCTGTTCGGCGTCGCCTTCGTCGCCGGCCTGATCGGCGCCGTCGGCGGCGACGCGCTGCGCGTGCTGCTGACGTTCCTCGTGACCGTCGCGGTCGCGCCGCTCGCCGCGCTCGCGATCTCCGTCCTCTACTTCGACCTGCGAGACGGGCGATAGCCGACCGGCCATGGCGGGTAGTCACCCCGCCATGGCCACCGCCGGCAGCACCGCCGCCGCGATTCGGCTCGACGGTCGCGTCGTCGAGATCTCCAAGCCCGACAAGGCGCTGTTCCCGTCGGGCGTGACGAAGCTCGACCTCGCGCGCCACTACGAGCGCGTCGCCGAGGTGATGCTCCCGCACGTGACCGAGCGGCCGCTGAACCTGCAGCGCTTCCCCGACGGCGTCAGCAACGGCGGCATCTTCCAGCGGCAGAAGCCCGACTACTTCCCCGACTGGATCGACAGCGCGCAGACGCCGAAGCAGGGCGGCGACCCCGTCACCCACGTCGTCGCCGCCGACGCCGCGACGCTCGTCTACCTCGCCAACCAGGCCGCCGTGACGCTGCACGCGTGGACGTCCCGGCGTGACCGCCTCGACCGGCCCGACCGCCTGATCGTCGACCTCGACCCCAGCGGCGGCAGCGCCGAGGACGTGCGCCAGGCTGCGCTCGCCTTCGGCGCGATCCTGCGCGACGAGCTGGAGCTGCCGCCGTTCGCGCTCGCGACCGGCTCGCGCGGCTACCACGTCGTCGTGCCACTGCAACGGCGCCATGACCACGACGAGGTGCGCGCCTTCGCACGCGACCTCGGCCGGCTCGCCGTCGCGCGCGACCCCGAGCGGCTGACGCTGGAGCAGCGCAAGGCCAAGCGCGGCGGCCGCATCCTCGTCGACGTGCAGCGCAACGCCTACGCCCACACCGCCGTCGCGCCCTACTCGGTGCGCGCGCTGCCCGCCGCGACCGTCGCGACGCCGCTGCGCTGGGAGGAGCTGGACGATCCCGCGACGCGGCCGGACCGCTGGTCGATCCGCTCGCTGCCGGCGCGGCTGGCGCGCGGCGGCGACCCGTGGGCGTCGATCGACGACGACGCGCACGCGCTCGGCGCCGCCCGCAGAGCGCTCGACGCGCTGCTGCGCGACGCCGGCCTCGACGCGGCCGCCTGAGCGGCCTACCCGAGAGATGTGCGCGCGGTTGCCTCAGGCCGCTGCATGCGCCGGCTCGTGATCAGCATCCGCGCGAAGTCCGCCTGGACCCGCGGCAGGTGGATCATCTGAACCCGCCCCTCGTCCCACGCATCCACGGGCAGCTTCGCCAGCAGCTCGTCTGCGAAGGATGGCGAGATGCCCATGACGCCGGTGAAGTCGAGCACGACAGACTCCCCCGCCGCAAGCCGACGCTCGACGTCCTCTCGCAGCGGGGTGGCAACGGACCGACCGACCAATCCGGGACCGAAGATCTCAGCGGGTCTCAAAGTCGTCGACATCGAATCCCTTCTCTTGGAGCGACGCGTCGAAATGCTGTCTGAGTTCGGCGTAGGCGACATTGATGTCGAAGGGGCGGTCAGTGCGAATGCTGGCTCCGGTCAGCGTACCCGGAAGATGGGGCGATGTCGCCCGCATAGATGTGTTCATTCCGGTCTTCGCCACCGCCGCGCCGGATCGCAGATAGAAGGCGCCACCGTTGGCGGTGAAGGTGATCGAGGCAATCGGCAGACCGAAACCGGAGTTGCGATGCGGCGTCGAAGTGACACGTGGCGTCACGACCCTCGCCATCGCATCAAGGTCGTCAGCCACGTCGGCGTGCTCGGGATTGCGGGCGATGCTCGTTCTCATCCCGATTCCGAGGTCCGCTACGCCTATCTCGAACTCATAGGTGTCGGCGGGATGCCAGGCCGAGATGACGCCTCCGGTCGGAGAATCGGCGTGGAAAGTGACGTTCTCACCAAGCTCGTCCAAACACATCCGAAGCCCGAGCTGCTCAGCCGGGAGCAGCCCGCCGCGAGCGGCCAGCGTCCCAGAAAGCGCTTCGGTGATGGCATGCAACTCATCCTGGGTCGAGAACCGCTCCATGAAGCGATACCCGTGAACAGCCGTAGGCGGCCTTCCTCCGATGCCCGTCGCCGCCGCGAGCGTCGCACCGGCTCGCTTCGAGTCGATGATCGCCGCGTGCGCAAGCAGGTCCGCATGCCGCGCGCGCTCGACCACCGCCACCAGCCACGCGGCCGCCGGCGCACCGAGGGAGACCAGGCCGCTCACGTCGAGGTCGAGCATCACCGGCCGGCTGAGGCGCGCGAGCGGGTCGAGGTCGCCGATCAACCGCTCGACGTCGTCCCCGTCGTAGGTGCCGGTCAGCGCGATCCGCAGCAGCACCGGCCGGTCGCGATCACGGCCGTGCATCGGTCTGCCCCGTCCGCGTCTTGGCCGCCGCGACTTGGTGAGGCCGGCGGAGTTCGTATCGCGCGAACAGCGGCGAGCGAGAAGTACGCTTGGCATGCATGGGAGTCAGCGCTCCTGTGCCGGGCCCGGGGGTGTTCACGCACCGCCCGGGTCGCTTTATGAGGTGACACCCACCCTAAGTCGGGGCCGTGTCATCGGACTAGACGAACTCGCAACAAGTCTGCGAAGCATTTGCAACACCTTCGCGCAACCTGCCAACCCAATCCCGCGCCGACCGCGCCGCCGACCTCCCTACCGCCGCGCCTCTTTCAGCGTTCTCTTCGGCACGAGGTCGATCATCACGTACTTGCCGTCCTCGCGGCGCTCGGCGAAGCCGGTCTGCGAGAGGCGCTTGAGCACGACCGGGCAGCGCTTGCAGCGCGGCTTGGACTTGCAGCACTTCTTCTTCGGCTTGAGCGGCTTGGAGTGCTTGAAGGCTTTGGCCATGGGCGTGCGCTGAGTGTAGGCGGGCATGGGTAGGGTGCCCTCATATGGCGCCGTTCACCTCCTCTCTCGCCGAGCAGCTCGCGCCCGACCTGCTCGATCGCTTCCTTCGCTACGTGCGGGTCGCGACGCAGTCCGACCGTGACTCGGGCGCCCGCCCGAGCACCCCGGGCCAGCTCGATCTGTCGCGCCTGCTCGTCGACGAGCTGCGCGCGCTCGGCCTCGACGACGCCGAGCTGCTGGAGGGCGGCTACGTAATGGCGACGCTGCCGGCGAGCGGCTGGACGGCGCCCGGCGAGCCGCCGGTCGTCGGGCTGATCGCGCACGTCGACACGAGCCCCGACGCGCCCGGCGACGGCGTCGAGCCGATCGTCCACCGCGCCTACGCGGGCGGCGTGATCGAGCTGCCGCGCGGCGGCACCGTGCTCGATCCCGCGACGATGCCCGAGCTTGAGGCGGCGCGCGGCCACGACGTCGTCACATCCAGCGGTGACACGCTGCTGGGCGCCGACGACAAGGCCGGCGTCGCCGAGATCATGGCCGCCGTCGCCCATCTCGCCGCTCACCCCGAGCTGCCGCGCCCGACGCTGCGGATCGGCTTCACGACCGACGAGGAGATCGGCCAGGGCGGGATCCACTTCGACGTCGAGCGGTTCGGCGCCGGCTGCGCCTACACGATCGACGGCTCCGACCTCGGCGAGCTGCAGGACGAGACCTTCACCGCCGCCGAGGCGATCGTCACGATCACCGGCGTCGACGTCCACCCCGGCTTCGCGACCGGCAAGCTCGTCCACGCCGGCCGGCTGGCCGCGCAGGTGCTGGCGGCGCTGCCGTCGGACCGGCTGACGCCGGAGACGACGAGCGGCCGCGACGGCTTCATCCACCCCGTCGAGATCAGCGGCACCGCCGGCGAGGCGCGGATCACGCTGATCGTGCGCGACTTCGAGGACGACCTGCTCGCCGAGCACGTCGCGCTGCTGCGCCGCACCGCCGAGGAGGTCGTCGGGCGCGAGCCGCGCGCGCGACTGGAGCTGACGGTCAGAGCGCAGTACCCGAACATGCGCGACCACCTCGCCGCCACGCCCGAGGTCGTCGAGCTGGCCGAGCGGGCGCTGCGCGCCGAGGGGATCGAGCCGGTGCGCACGCCGATCCGCGGCGGCACCGACGGCTCGCTGCTGAGCGCGCGCGGCCTGCCGACGCCCAACCTCTTCACCGGCGGTCACGAGTACCACTCGGTGCGCGAGTGGGCGTCGCTGCACGAGATGGCCGCCTCCGCGGCGACGCTCGTGCGGCTGGCGGAGGCGTGGTCTCAACCGGCTGGCGCCGATTGAGCGTGCGGGATCGGCTGGCGCCGATCCCGCGGCCGCGCTGGCAGCTGGAACAAACGTCCAGCGCCGGGCGAAAGATCATCAACTGAGGGATCTCTTCGCGGCGGGCGCTGCCGAGTATCGGAGGTGATGCCAACCGTTGCCCGACTCTCGCTCGCGCTTGCCACGCTGCTGAGCCTCCTCCTCCTGCTGCTGACCTCCGCGACCGCGCAGGCCGACCCGACCTGCCTCGCCGGCGCCCAGGTCACGTTCACCTACACCGGCGCCGAGCAGTGCTACACGGTCCCGTCCGGACCGGGCACGCTGCGCGTCGAGGCGATCGGCGCCAGAGGCGGCGCCAACGGGCGGCCCACGTCGGCGGCCGGCGGCTCCGGTGCGCGGATCGCGGGCGACATCGCGGCGACGCCGGGCTCGACCCTCTACGTGCTCGTCGGCGGCAACGGCGCCGTCGGCACGGGCGGCTTCAACGGCGGCGGCGCGGCCGGCACGAGCAGCTGGCAGGTCTGCGACGGCTGGGGCTGCTCGACCTACCCGACCGCGGGCGGCGGCGGTGGCGGCGCGACCGACATCCGCACGCTGCCCTCCTCCAACCCGCTCTCGCTCGACGCGCGCCTGCTCGTCGCGGCCGGCGGCGGCGGCGGGGGCGGAGCGTTCTTCGGCGGGGGCAACGGCGGCGCGGCGGGCCAGGCCGGCAGCAGAGTCACCTTCTCCCTCAACGAGGGCGTCGGCGGCGCCGGCACGGCGAGCGCGCCCGGCGCCGGCGGCGCGATCGGCGGCCTTTCCGGCAGTGGCGCGATCGGCGGCGCCGGCTCCCAGTACGGCGGCGCCGGCGGTGGCGGCGGCCTCTACGGCGGCGGCGGCAGCGGCAACGACGGCAGCTCCTACGAGTACTCGGGCGGCGGCGGAGGCGGCTCCAGCCTCGTTCCGGCCGGCGGCACGCTCGGCCTCAGCAGCGCCCCCGCCGCGGTCACCTTCACCTTCTACGGCGACCCCGTGACGCTCGCGCTGAGACTGGCGCAGTCGACGCTCGTCGCCGACGGCGGCAGCACGACGACGGCGACCGCGACCGTCAGAGACGGCGACGGCTTCCCGGTCCCGGGCAGAACGGTCACCTTCACGAGCAGCGGCAGCCAGCAGATCGGCGCCACGACCGACTACGGCGACGGCACCTACAGCGCGACGGTCACCGCCACGACGACGGCCGGGACGGCGACGATCAGAGCGTCGGTCGGCGCGCTCTCCGACAGCGCGACGCTGACGCAGAGCGCCGGCCCGGCGACGCAGATCTCGCTCTCCTTCCCCGACGCCGTCCTCTACGCCGACGGCAGCAGCTTCGCCGACGCGAACATCACGGTCAGAGACGCCAACGGCAACCCCGTCGCCGGACAGACGGTCACGCTCGCCAGCGACGGCGGCCAGACGGTCGGCGGCGTCGGCGACCTCGGCAACGGCTCCTACTACGCTTCCGTCACCGCGTCGACGACGCCCGGCAGATCGACGCTCACCGCGACGCTGCCGAACGCGAGCGGCCAGCCGAGAGCGACCGCGACGCTGACGCAGCTGCGCGCCTGCGTCACCGGCAGCCTGCGCAGATTCGAGACGACCGGCGACGAGCAGTGCTGGACGGTGCCGGCCGGCGTCTCCAGCGTGCGCGTGCTCGCCGTCGGCGGGGCCGGCGGCAGCGGCGGCGGCGCCGGGGTCGGCGGCGGCGGTCGCGGCGCGACCGCGGTGCGCGACCTGACCGTCACGCCCGGGCAGAGGCTGTTCGTCCACGTCGCCGGCAACGCCGCCGGCAAGAGCGGCGGCTTCAACGGCGGCGGCGACGGCGGCGACAGACAGCCGATGGACATCGCCGTCTCGCTCGGCAACGGCGGCGGCGGCGCCTCCGACGTGCGCACCTGCCGCCTGATCGACTGCCCGCTGGGGATCGTCGACTCGCGCCAGCTGATCGCGGCCGGCGGTGGCGGTGGCGCGAGCGAGGCCAACGGCGGCGCGGCCGGCGGCAACGGCGGCCAGTGGTCGGGCACCGGTGGCGGCAAGGGCGGCGGCGCCGGCACGGCATCCGCCGGCGGCGCGGGCGGGGCCGCCGG
>NZ_JAWSTH010000076.1:0-31572 GCF_033542075.1 Conexibacter stalactiti | reverse complement strand
GCCCCGCCACGCGCACGGCGCCCCGCCCGCGCCGGGCCACGCGTACGGCGTCTCGCCCGCGCCCGGCCACGAGTACGGCGCCGCTCCCGAGCCCAGCGCCGCCGACGCGTTCGCCCGCCACGCCGCCGACGAGGCGCGGCGCCGCGGCCACCTCGCCGCCTACCTGCGACGCGAGTTCGCCCGCTCGCGCACTCGCTCGCCGTTCGACGGCGCGATCGGCACGCGCCGCGAGATCGGCTTCGCCGCGATCGCGTTCGCGCCGCTGCACGACGCCGCGCGCAGCCTCGCCGGGGCGACGGTCAACGACGCGGTCCTGTCGGTCGTCGCGGGCGCGCTGCGCCGCTGGCTGGAGCACCACCACGGCGCGATCGGCGAGGTGCGCGTCAAGGTGCCGGTCTCGCTCCACCATGAGGGCGACGATGCCGCCAACCGCACGTCGTACTTCGCGCTGGGCCTGCCGCTCGGCGAGGCCGATCCGGTCGCGCGCCTGCGGACGGTGCACGAGCAGACGCGCGTGCGCAAGCAGGACCGCGACGCCGAGCGGCGCGAGCAGCTGTTGGAGGAGCTGAGCCGCGTCTCACCGCAGCTGCGCACCTTCACGACGCGGCTGGAGCGGAGCCCGCGCCGCTTCGCGCTGACCGTCTCCAACGTCGTCGGGCCGCGCACGGCGGTCGAGCTGCTCGCGGCGCGTGTGCGGGCGCTGCACAGCCTTGCGGAGATCGGCGAACGTCACGCGCTGCGCGTGGCGGTCACGTCGTTCGAGGACCGGCTCTGCTTCGGCCTGCTTGCTGATCCCGTGCTCGTCCCTGACGTGCGCACGATGGCGGCCGCGATCGAGCTGGAGGCGGAGCTGCTGGTGGCGGCGGCAAGCGGCTGAGCGCGCCTCCGCGCGTCGTCGCCCGCCCGCGATCCCACCCCCCGCGGCTCGCCGTCCCCTCGCTTGGCGTGGGCCTCACCCACCGGCCAGCGCCACCCGCTCCTCTCTCACCTTGACCCCGTCGAGGAACCAGATCCGGCGGCCGTCGGGATAGCTCGCGGCCGGGCCGTCGGCGCGGTGGCGGAGACCGTTCTCGTACCACTTCTCGGTGCCGTTGACGTAGACGCACGCGGGCGCGCCGACGCGGTGACGTCTGCCGTCGCGGTACCACTTCTCCGAGCCGTTGGCGTGCACGATCGCGGGCCCGTCGTCGCGGTGCAAGCGGCCATGGCGCCACCACTCCTGACGGCCGCTGGGAAGAACCCGTGCGGGCCCGTCCTCGCGGTGGAGGCGTCCGTCGGCGTCGTGATGTTCGAGCGCGGCCATGGTCGGCAGCTACCCCGGGCCGTCGCGCAGCTCACCCGTCCGCGAGCTGCAGACGCCCATCGCGCAGCTCCCAGATCGCATCGAAGGCGTCGAGCCCGACCCGCTCGTGCGTGATCACCAGCACGCCGCGGTCGGCGACGGCCGCGTCGAGGTCGGCGAGGAAGGCGCGTGCGGCGGGCGGGTCGAGCATCGCGGTCGGCTCGTCGAGCAGCAGCAGCCGCGCCGGCGAGACGAGGCAGCGCGCGAGCGCGATCCGCTGCCGCTGACCGCCTGAGACCGCCGAGCCCTCCTCCCCGACGAGCGTCGCGGCGCCGTCCGGCAGCGCGTCGAGCCAGCCGCCGAGACCAGTGGAGCGGAGGGCGGCGTCGATCTCCGCGCCGGTCGCCTGCGGCGCGCCGATGCGGACGTTGTTCGCGATCGAGGTCGCGAACAGGTGGGCGTCCTGGCCGGCCAGCCGCACCTGCGCGCGGACGACGGCAGGGTCGAGCGTGTCGATCGCGTGACCTCCGAGCCCGATCTCGCCCTCGTCGGCGCGGACGAGCCCGGCGAGCAGCTCGGCGAGGACGGTCTTCCCCGCCCCGCTCGCGCCGACCAGCGCGATCCGTCTCCCCGGCGCCAGCTCGAGATCGACCCCGTCGAGCACGGCCGGCGCCCCCGCGCCGCCGGGCCGGTGACGGAGGCTGCGAGCCGTGAGGACGGCGTCGGGTGAGAGTGGCGCGGGTTGCGCGAATGCGGGCGCGGATGGCGCAGATGCGGGCGCGGGTTGCGGCGGCGCGGGCGCGGATGGCGCAGATGCGGGCGCGGATTGCGGCGCGGGCGCGGATGGCGCAGATGCGGGCGCGGATTGCGGCGCGGGCGCGGACTGCGTCGGCGAGGCCGGGGCGACCGCTTCCTCCAGCCGCCGCTCGGCGGCGGCGACCGAAACCGCGCGCGTCGCCGCCTCCGGCAACGCCGCGACCGCCTCGAACGCGCCGAGCGCGAGCAGCGCCAGCGCGCCGAGCCAGACCGGCGCCAGCCCACCGTCGCTCGCCGGCCCGACCGCGACCGCGAGCACGGCGACCAGCGTCGCGCCCGCGATCAGCGTGCCGAGTCCTTGTGCGAGCGCGGCGGTCGCGGCGTCGCGTCGGCCGATCTGCCCGAGCGCGGCCGACGCGTCGTCGAGCCGCGCGACCCGCTCGGGTCCGTGGCCGGCGAGCGCGAGCTGTGGCGCGGCCTCCATCGCCTCGACCAGCTCGTCGACGAGCGCCGCTCGTGCGGCGCCCTGACGCCGCAGCGCACCGCGGGCCGCCGCGAACGCGACCGCGGGCACGAGCGTCGCCGCGACGAACAGCCCACCGCCGAGCACCAGCCCCGCGACCGGCAGGATCGCGACCGCCAACGCGACCGCAGCGACCGACGCCACGACCGCGACCAGCACCGGCCCCCGCACGCGGACGTCGCGGTGCTGCAGCTCGTCGACGTCGACGACGAAGCGGCTCAGCAGGTCGGCGGCCGAAAGGGTGCCCGTGCGCGCAGCTTGCGCAGACTGCGGCGCGGCTCCCGCAGATCGCGGCGCGGCTCGCGCAGATCGCGGCGCGGCTTGCGCAGATTCCGGCGCACCGCCGACCAGCCGCCGGTACCAGCGCACGCGCAGCTCGGCGAGCTGACGGAAGGCGAGGTCGTGGGCGGCCAGGCGCTCGCCGTAGCGACCAAAGGCGCGCACCAGCCCGAGCGCGCGCACCACGACGATCGCAGCGAGCAGCGCCAACACCGGCGGCCGCTCGGCGGCGCGTGTGACGAGCCAGCCGGACGCGGCCAGCAGAACCGTGCCCGCGATCGCCGCAGCCGCGCCGAGCGCGATGACGCGCAGACGCTGCCGAGCGCCGCTGCCGGCGGAGCCGAGCGGGGGTGCACTGTCCCGGCCGGCGCCGTCACGCGTGCGCACCGCTCTCGCGTCGATCGCGCTCATGCCACCGCCCGTGCCTTCCGCTCGTGACTGGAGCGTGCTACCACCAGCCCCGCCCGCTCGAGCCGCTCGCGACCGGCGGCGCCGACGGCGCGTCCGCCGCGCAGTTCGACGACCGCGTCGCAGACCGCCATCACCTGCGGATCGTGGGTCGCGACGATCGCCGTCCGGCCAGCGGCGGCAGCACGGATCCCGGCGGCGGCGGTCCCGGCGCTGCGAAGGTCGAGGTGGGCGGTCGGCTCGTCGAGCAGCAGCAAGGGCGCGCGCGAGACGAGCGCTCCGGCCAGCGCGAGCCGCTGCCGCTGGCCGCCCGAGAGGCCGCGACCATCAGCGCCGACGGGCGTCACGAGCGCGTGCGCCAGCCCCGCGGAGGTCAGTGACCCGCCGGCCGACGAAACGCCCGCCGCGCCACCGGCCAGCTCCTCGACGACCTCCCACGCGCCCGCGCGCGCGAGCGCCAGGGCGAGTTCCGCGTCGCTCGCGTCGGGGCGCTGGAGCGTCAGCGTCTCGCGCAGCGGGCCGCGCAACAGCGCCGGGCGCTGCGGCAGCCACGCGACCTGCCGCCACCATGCCTCACGGCTCAGCGCGCCCAGCTCGGCGTCGCCGCACTCCACACACCCCTCGTCAGGCTCGGCCAGCCGCGCGAGCAGCCGCAGCAGCGTCGACTTGCCCGCGCCCGACGGACCGACCAGCGCGGTCAGCGTGCCGGGCTCGAAGCTGGCGTCCAGCCCGTCGAGCGCCGGCGCCCGTCCCGTGCCGCCTGCCACCCGTACCCCACGCAACCGCATGCCGCTGCGCGCCGGGTCGAGCAGCGGAGAGTTTTGGTCGCCCAGCGACCAAAACTCGCCGCTGCTCCCACCCTCCGTGAACTCCAACAGCGTCTGCGCCGCCTGCGCGCCGTCCTCGGCCGCGTGGAAGCGCTGGCCGGCGAGGCGCAGCGGCGCGTAGACCTCCGGCGCGAGCAGCAGCACGAGCAGGCCGGCCTCGAAGCCGAGCGCGCCCTCAGCGAGCTGGACGCCGACGACCGCCGCCGCGATCGCGGTGCCGACCATCGCCAGCAGCTCCAGCACCAGCGCCGAGAGGAAGGCGACGCGCAGTGCCGCGACCGACTCGGTCCGGTAGCGCTCGCCGACCTCGCCAAGCGTCGCCGCCTGCGCCTCGGCGCGGCCGTGCGCGCGCAGCGTCGGCAGGCCGCGCACGACGTCGAGGAAGTGGGAGCCGAGCACGCCGAGCGCCTGGCGCCGCTCGCCGATCCGCGCCGCGCTGTCGCGTCCGACGAGCACCATGAAGACGACGACCAGCGGCAGCGTCAGGCCGAGCAGCACGCCGACGAGCGGGTCATGCCACAGCACCACCGCCACGAGCGCCGGCGGGACGGCCGCCGCCAGCACCAGCTGCGGAACGGCCTTCGCGTAGTAGTCGGCGAGCGCGTCGACGCCGTGGACCGCCGCCGTCGCCAGCTCGCCGCGGCGCGCCTCCTCGACCCGCCGCGGCCGCGCCGCCAGCACGCTCACCGCGACGCGATGGCGCAACTCGCCCATCGCCAGCTCCGCGGCCCGGCGGCCGAGCCACTCGGTCACCGCGGCGAGCAGCGCCCGGCCGGCGACCGCGCCGGCCAACACGAGCAGCGTCCCGCGCAGCGCCGCCAGATCCTCTCCGCCGAACGCCGCGCCGTCGACCGCGTGCGCCAACGCCAGCGCCTGCACGACCAGCAGCGCCGCGCTCGTCAGCCCCGCGGCGGCCGCCCCGGCCAACAGCACGCGCGCGCGTGGCACGAGCCCGAGCAGCCGCCGGTGGATCGCTCTGGCGCCGGGGGCGCCCGTGCTCACGTCTGCCTCCGCCGCCGGAACCCGGGACCGTTCGGCGCAGCGGGCGATTCGGGACCCGACCCACCCACCACCCGCGTCACCACGTCGACAGGGCTCGGCAGCGGCGCGCCCACGTCCGCGCGCGTCATGCGGTGGCGGAAGAGCCAGTAGCTCCACGCCTGCAGGCCGATCAGCACCGGCAGCAGCAGGCCGGCGACGATCGTCATCAGCGTCAGCGTGTAGCTCCCGGCCGCGGCGTCGGCGAGTGTGAGCGGCGCACCGCCGTCGGCGCCGGCGATCCCGGCCGGGAACAGCACCGCGAACCACGTCACGACGAGCAGTCCGATCGCCGCGCAGCCCGCGCCGAACGCGACCGCCGCAGCACGCGCGTCGCCGCCGTCTGACGCAGCGCGAGTGCCGGCGCCCACGCGCCAGCCCGCGGCCGCGACCGTCGCGAGCGCGACCACGCAGCCCGCACACGCGATCCAGCCGACGACGCCCGGAGCGCCGAACCCAGCGACCGTCCACACCACGAACCCGCTGACCACCACGAACGCGACAGGCGCGGCGAACCGCAACGAGCGCGACGCGGCCACGCGCACGTCCCCGTCGGTCCGCAGCGTCAGAAACGCGGCACCGAGCGCGCGGCACACGACCACGAGCGAGAGACCGCCCAGCACCGAGTACCACGAGACCACATCCAAGGGCCCCGCGACCACCTCACCGCCGCGCAGCTCCAGACCACCGACGACCGCGCTCCACATCAGCCCCCAGCAGAACGGCGCGACGGTGCTCGCGACCAGCAGCACGCGCTCCCAGCCGGCCCGCCAGCGCTCGCCCTCGCGCTTGCCGATCAGCTCGATCGCGGCGTTGCGCGAGACCAGCGACAGCAGCACGACGAACAGCGGCAGGTAGAGCGCCGAGGACCACGCCGCGTACCACTCGGGGAAGGCGCCGAACATCGCGACGACCGCGACGACGACCCAGACCTCGTTGGCCGCCCACGTCGGGCCGATCGTGTGCAGCGCGACGCGCCGGTCGGCGTGGTCGCGGCGGACCCGCCGCATCAGCATTCCGACGCCGAAGTCGAAGCCTTCGAGCACGAGGTAGAGGACCCACAGGCCCACGATGGCGACGAACCAGATCGACTGCAGCAGCGAGAGATCGGACATGAACCCAGGCCTCCTAGTAGGTCAGCGCGAGGTCGGAGGAAGAGCGGCGAGCGGAGCCCTCCGCAGCGGCGTCGACCGTGTGCTCCCCCTCCAGCCCCTCCGCGATCTCGTGCACGGCGACGCGACCGGCGAAGAAGAACGCGATCCCGTAGAAGGCGAGGTAGCCGGCGAGCGACAGCCCCACGACCCAGACGCCGACGTTCGGCGAGTTGGCGACGTCGGTCCGCAGCAGCCCCTCGACGATCCACGGCTGCCGGCCGCCCTCGCGCAGGATCCAGCCGCCGGCCTGCGCGACGAACGGCAGCGCCGCCGCGGCCACCGCGGCCTGCATGAAGCGGCGCGATCTGAACAGCGTCCCGCGCCACAGCAGCCAGACGCCGAGCGCCATCAGCCCTATCAGCGCGGTGCCGCTGCCGACCATCGCGCGGAAGCTCCAGTACATGAGGCCGACGACCGGCGTGTAGTCGCCCGGCCCGTATCTCTCCTCGGCCGCCGCCTGCAGCTCGTCGATGCCGCGCACGGTCGAGTCGAACGAGAAGCTGTTGAGGACCGACAGCGCGACCGGCAGCTTGACGTCGAACAGCAGCTCGCCGGGGTCGGACCTCAACCCGCCGAGCGCGAACAGCGACAGCCCCGCCGGCGACTCGGTCTCGTAGAGCGCCTCGGCCGCCGCCATCTTCATCGGCTGCTGCTCCATCGCCAGCATCCCCTGGAAGTGGCCGAAGGTCGCGGCGCCGAGCGCGGCGACCAGCCCGACCTTCACGGCCATCGCGACGACCGGCTGGAAGATCTCGACGTCGCGCCCACGCAGCAGTTGCACGCACGCGACGGCGAGCACGATCAACGTCCCCGCCAGCAGCGCGCCGAACAGCACGTGCGCGACGGTCAGGCCGAGGTTGACGTTGAAGAGGACCGGCAGCACATTGGTGAGCTGCGCCTTGCCGTCGACCAGCTCGTAGCCGGTCGGATGCTGCATCCACGTGTTCGCGACGAGGATCGCGTACGCCGACAGCACGGCCGCGCCGGCGACGATCCAGAGGCAGGCGAGGTGGAGCCGTCTCGGCAGCCGCCCCCAGCCGAACATCCACAGCCCGAGGAAGACCGCCTCGACGAAGAAGGCGCCGAGCCCTTCCAGCGCCAGCGGAGCGCCGAAGACGTCGCCGACGTAGGCGGAGAAGCGCGACCAGTTCATCCCGAACTGGAACGTCTGCAGGATGCCGGTGAGGACGCCGACGGCGAACGACAGCAGCATCAGCTTTCCGTAGAAACGCGTCAGCCGCAGCCACTTCTCGTCACCCGTGCGCTGCCAGCGCGTCTGCATCACGGCGACGTGGATCACGAGGCCGATCGAGATGCCGACGATCGCGAAGTGCAGCAGCGTGGTGAGGCCGAACTGCCAACGGGCGAGGTCGAGGCTGTTCACTGGGACGACTCCTGACGCGAGCGCCCGTCGCATCGTGCGGCGGGCTGGTGGTGCGGGCAGTCAGGACCCGGTGACGGCGTCGTCGTGAACAGCGCGTCGAGAGGCAGCGTAGCAAGGGGTCCGTGCCACACAGCGCCGGTCGTCACACATGCGGCGGCGGTCGCGAGGCGGGCGGCCGCCGTGGGGCGGTCGCGTACGCTGAGCGCGTGGATCCCCGTCCCAAGACCGCCCGTCGCGAGGCGATCCGCGCCGGGCTGCTGCTCGGTTGGCTGTCGGTCGCGGCGGTGCTGGTGGCGGTCGCGCTCGACGTCGGCGCGCGCCATCCGGAGCTGGTCGTCGCGCTCGCGCTGGCCGGCGCGGTCGCCAATCTCGGGATGGGCGTGCTGCCGTGGAAGCAGCTGCTCGGGCCGGCCGGCGACGCGATACGGCTCAACCTGTGGGCCGGCGGGCTGCTCGTCTTCGTCGCGACGCTGATCGTCGTCGGCGGCGGCGAGGCGCGCTTCGACCTGCTGCTGTTCCTCGTCCTCCCCTTCATCGCGCTGACGCACGAGGGCCGCGTGCTGGCGCTGTGGCTGGCGCTCGCGGCGATCTCGTTCGCGATCGCGATGACGCTCGCGCCCGACCCGCTGTCGGCGGCCGAGGTCGCGCTCGACGCGCTGCTGCTGAGCGCCTCCGTGCTGCTGGCGCTGGCGCTCGCCCGCGCCACACGCGTCAACGCGGCGGCGGCGGCGCGCGCGGCCGCCGCCGCCGAGCTGGAGCAGGCGCTGCTGGCGGAGTCCCACCACCGCATCAAGAACTCGCTCCAGACGGTCGCCGACCTGCTGCTGCTCGGCCGCCCCACCGACGCCGGCGAGAGCGCCGACGCCTTCGACGCGACCGCCGCGCGGATCCGCTCGATCGCCGCCGTCCACCACCTGCTCGCGGGCGAGCGCGGCGGCACGGTCGCCAGCGACAGGCTGTTGAAGACGGTCGTCGAGGCGCTCGCGGCGCCGGGCGAGGAGGTCGTCGTCGTCTCCGACGAGCTGCGGCTGGAGGCGGCGCGCGCGCAGCAGCTCGGCGTGATCGCCAACGAGCTGATCGCCAACGCGCTGCGCCACGGCCGCGCACCGGTGACGGTCGTGCTGGCGGCCGGCGGCGCGCCCGACGGAGAGGTCAGGCTGGAGGTGCGCGACGCGGGGAGGTCGGGCCTCGGCGCAAACGGCGGCGCGGCGAGCGCGCGAGGCGCGGCCCCCGCGAACGGCGCCAGCAGCGGCCTCGGCCTGACGCTCGTGCGGCAGATCGCCGAGCGCGGCCTGGGCGGCGACTTCGACCTCTCGACCCAACCCGACGGCACCACCAGCGCCGTCCTGCGCTTCAATGTCGGCGATGCGGATCCTGATCGCTGAAGACGACCCGGTCATCGCGATCGGCCTGACCACCCGGCTGAAGGCGCTCGGCCACGAGCCGCTCGGGCCGGCCGCCGACGGCCAGGCGGCGGTCGAGCTGGCACGCGAGGACCCGCCCGACCTCTATCTGTTCGACGTCGACATGCCGCGGCTCGACGGCCTCGCGGCGGCGCGCACGCTCGCCGAGGAGGGCTTGCGACGGCCGATCGTCGTGATCACCGGCGTCGACGACCCCGACCTGATCGAGCGCTCGATCGCCAGCGGCGTCAGCGCCTACCTGACGAAGCCGATCGACGACCGCGCGCTCGACGCCGGCATCCGCCTCGCCGCCAGCCGCCACCAGGAGTTCCGCGCGCTCGAAGCCGAGGTGTCCAAGGCGCAGCAAGCGCTGGAGGACCGCAAGACGATCGAGCAGGCGAAGGGGCTGCTGATCGCCGCGACCGGGATCAGCGAGCCGGAGGCCTTCCGCCGCATCCAGCGGACCGCGCGCGATCGCAACCTGAGACTGGTCGAGGTCGCGCGCAAGATCGTCGAGCAGAAGGCGTTGCTGGAGGGCGGCGGAGGGGCAGACGGCTGAGGCTGAGCGGGGGCTCGCAGGACGGCGGACGCCGCACCGGGCGCCAGCCGAACGCCTGAGCAGGCAAAAACAGTCCGCCCGCGGGGGTGGCTATCGTGCTCGGCCTTCATGTCCCAGGTCCCGTCGACAGCCGTGCCCGTTTCCCTCCCCAGCGCCCTCGGCGGCGCGCTCGACGAGGCCGTCGGGCGGCGCTCGCGGGCGCTGCTGTACGCCGCTCGCATCGGCCACATCGAGGAGGCGCGGCAGCGCTCGCAGGACGAACGGCTGCGGCCCTACCGCGCGCCAGAGCTGTGCCTGCACGCGATCGACGCGGTCGCCGTGCGGATGGACCTGGAGTCCGGCGCCACCTGGGAGCAGGCGCGTGCCGAGGTCGCCGCGCAGGCGGCGCGGCAGCATCCCGCGGGTAGCGACGACGACCACCGCCACGTCGCCGAGTGGCTGCTGCGGCAGCTGACCGACGAGCAGGACGCGCAGTGGCTCGACGTCGGCGCCGACGGCAGCGCCGTCCACCGCACCCATCGCGTCTTCCTGCTCTACGAGACCGAGCAGTCCGGCCTCCACCATCTGCGCGCCCGCGACCAGGCGATCAACGTGCTGGTCGACGCGCTCGACCTCGACATCGACTCCGCCCAGCATGCGGCGGAAGCCCGGCTCGAGCACCTGATCAAGCGCGGCCGCCACGACGACGCCTACCTCGCCGCGCGCGACAGCCGGATGCAGTCGATCCGCTTCATGGAGCAGGTCCGCGACGACCTCCGCGAGGCCGAGCGCGACCTGCGCAGCGAGCACTGGTCCTCGACCGTCTCGCCGCGATTGAGCGCCGCGCTCGACCACATCGTCGACCGCATCCGCGTCGAGGAGCGGCTCAAGCAGCTGATCGACTCCGCGACCGATCGCGCCGAGGAGGACGACTTCCGCTGGATCCCGCGGACGATCGAGCTGCTCGACGAGTGCCTCGACCGCCACCAGTCGCTGCAGCAGGTGATCGCCGAGGCGCGCGACACGTTCCTGCTCGAACAGCAGCGCCAGCATCTCCAGCCGCGCGCCCGCCGCGCCTACGCGCACCCCGTCAACGACGTGCTGACCGACGTGCTCTCACGCCAGTGCAACGCCGCCGACGCGCTCGTCGAGTTGGTCGAGGTCGCGCTCGGAGCGCGCGCGCCGCGGCTGCTGAGCGAGTGGGCCGGCGTCGACCTGCTCGCCGTCGAGCCGCACGCGCCGCCCGAGCACGGTCGCGAGGTCGCCGCCGTCGAGCTGACGCCCGACCGCGAGCCGCTGCTGTTCAGCTCCGCGCAGGTCGCGGCCGCGGGCAGGCTGCTGGAGCAGGTCGGCTCGGAGCCGATCTCGCTCGCGACGCTGGCCGCGCGCACCGAGGATCCTGCCGCCGCGCACGCGCTCGCGCTGCTGGCGCTCGCGCACCGCTCGCCGGAGCTGGGCACGCTGCACGGCCAGGGGATCCGCAGCGCGCTGCTGGCCGTGCCGGCCGACGGCGACGACGCGCTCACCTCGCCGGGACTGGTGCTGCAGCGGGTCACGCTCGGCGAGCCGGATGCCGACGCGGAGGCCGACGCGCGCGATGCCGAACGCCTCGCCGACGCGGATGCCGCGCGCGCCGAGGATGCCGAGTTCGTGGAGGCCGCCGCGTGACCATGACCGCTGAATCCTCCGCCGACGCCGGCCTGCTGGTGCGGATGTCGCTGAACGCCCGCAGCGGGCCGTTGAGCGAGGAGCACGCGGCGCTGATCGGGCGCTACCTCGCCGAGCCGCCGCTGCGCGCCGCGACCGACGCGACGATCGACGGGCTCGGGCTGCGGCTCGTGCACGCCTCCCAGCAGGGCGGGCTGCTGCTGACGAGCGCCGGCGTCGACTCGCCCTTCCGCATGCGCCTGGCCGACTTCTTCCCGCGTCAGACGACCGGCGTGCAGAGACGGATGCTGCTCGCCTGCGCGATGGTCGCCAGCTTCGTCGCCTTCTTCCCCCGCCCGGAGGATCTCGAGGACACGAACGAGCGGCTGCGACGGCGCGACGTCGACGACGTCGACCGGCTCGTGCGCGACGTCTCGGCGCGACTCGACGCGGAGGCGCGCGCGGCCGGCGAGGAGCTGGACCCGCCGATCGACGAGCCCGACCTCGCCCGCGCCTGGACCGTCTGGCGTCAGACGTCGAACTCGAAGAAGGGCGCCGACGGCCGCGAGCGCGAGGTCGGCACCCGCCAGGTCGTCGTCCGCTGCCTCGACCTGCTCGCCGAGCAGGGGCTGCTGCGCACGATCGTCAAGGGCGAGACGTACGCCTCGACGCGGCGGATGCAGGCGATGGCGCGCGAGCTGGTCGGCTCGCTGGCGTGGTCGCAGGTCGCGCCGTCGCACCCGGAGACGCCGGAACATGCGGACGCCGCCGCCGAGGCCGCGGTCGCGCGCGCGGAGGGATCGGCCCCGTGAACTGGCGGATACGACGCGCCCGGCTGGAGGCGGCCGGGCCGACCGACGCGCGCTACGACGACGTCACGCTGTCGTTCGTCGCCGACGGCCGCGCGGCGCCCAACGCCGTCGTGCTGCTGCGCAACGGCGGCGGCAAGTCGCTGCTGCTCTACCTGCTCTTCAAGGCGCTCCTCCCCCGTCGCACCGACGGCACCAAGACGGCCGAGCAGCAGCGCAACGCGCGCCCGCTCGTGCTGGCCGACGAATGCGCGACGGTCGCGATCGAGTGGCAGAACCGCGACGACGACCGCCTGCTCGTCACCGGCCACAGCTTCGAGCGCGGCGACGGCGAGGAGACGCGCTGGATCTTCGAGCCGGTCGAGGGCGCTCTCACGCTCGACTCGCTGCCGCTGCGCGACGGCAGGCGGCGCCGCACGCGCGCCGGCCTCGTGAAGTCGCTGGAGGCGCTCGGGCAGCAGCACCCGCCGCTGCAGTTCCGCACGGTCGGGGGCGTCAGAGGCTGGGAGGACGCGCTGCTGGAGGTCGGGATCGACCCCGCGATCCTGCGCTACCAGGCCCGCCTCAACCGCAGCGAGGGCGGCGACGACGACGAGCTGCGCTTCAACTCGCCGGAGTCGTTCGCGCGCTTCGTGCTGCAGATGGTGCTGGAGGACGAGCCGCTCTCCAAGCTGCAGAAGCAGGTCCAGACGCACGCCGAGCAGCTCTCGCGGCGCGAGTCGCTCGCCTCCGAGGCCGACTTCTGCCGCGACGTGGCGCAGCTGCTGCGGCAGCTCGCGGGTGCCCATCGCGACGGCGAGGAGGCGGTCGCCGAGCAGCAGCGAGCGCAGTCCGGCCAGCAGCAGCTCGCCGGCGTGCTCGACGCCGCGATCGCCGCCGGCACGACGCGGCTGGAGCGGCTGACCGAGCAGCGCGAGCCGCTGGAGCAGCATCGCCGCCAGCTCGACGCGCAGGAGCGCGACCTCGACGGCGAGACGAAGCTCGTGCGCGCCCGCACCGAGCGGCTGCTCTCCGACGCCGCCGAGCAGGCCGTCCGCGGAGCGGCCGACGCCGCCCGCGCCGCCGACGCCGAGCACTCCGCCTGGCAGCTCGTCGAGACGTTGATCGCGCTGGCCGAGAGCGAGGGCGAGCTGGCCGGGCTGGCCGAGCGCGTCGAGAAGCAGGAGCGCGGCGTTGCCGACGCGCGCGCGGAGCGGCGCGAGGCGGCGCTGGAGCTGGCCGGCGCGCTGCTGCACGCCGCCGCGCGGCTCGACGGCGAGGCCGAGACGATCGAGGAGCGGCTGGCGCAGGCCGAGGGCGGCCACGACGAGCTGCGCGAGCAGATCGAGCAGCTCGGCCGCCGCAGCGGCGAGCTGAAGCAGCGGCGCGGGACGCTGGAGGCGCAGCTCGACGGCTTCGCGCGCGCGACCGAGCGGCTGCGCGCCGACGAGCTGCTGCGCGATGGCGAGCGGCCGAGCGCCGCGAGCGAGCGCTTCGAGGCCGAGCGCGAGGACCTGATCGGCCAGCGCCACGAGCTGGACGAGCGGATCCGCGAGCTGGGCGTCCGCCGCGAGGCGACCGCGCAGCGCCGCGACGCCGCCCGCGCCGAGGCGGCCGAGCAGGCTGCGTCCGCGAGCGAGCTGGAGCGGCGGCGGGATGCGGCGGTGGCGCGGGTCGCCGGCGAGCTGGGCGATCCGCCGCCGGCGAGAGCGAGACGCGCGAGAAGAGGGGCGGCGGGCCAGCCAGAAGGAGACGTCTCCCTCTTCGACGCGCTCGACGTCGCCGCCGGCTGGCAGCCGCTCGACGAGCCCGGCGGCGCCGAGCGCGCGATCGAGCGCGCCCGCGCCGCCGCCGACGGCCGCCGCGCGACCGTCGCCAACGAGATCGACGCGCGCGCCGCCGACGAGCGCGCGCTGGAGCGCGACGGGCTGCTCGCGGTCGAGTCCGACGTCGAGCGGATCTGCGCTGAGCTGGAGGCGATCGGGATGCAGGCTCTGCCCGCGCTGCGCCACCTCTCGGAGACCGTCAGAGCTGACCGGCTGCCGGCGCTGATCGCCGCCCAGCCGGGCCTCGCCGCCGGCATCGTGCTGCTCGACGACGACCCGCACGAGGCGATCGTCGAGCTGACCGCCGCGCGCGTGCGGCTGCCGCGCCGCCCGCTGCTGCTGGCGCGCGCCGACGAGCTGGTCGCAAGAGTCAGAAGAACCGGCCTCGCCGTCCTCCTCCCCGACCCCGCCGCCTACGACCCCGACGCCGCGCAGGACCAGCTGGAGCAGGTCGCCGCCGCCGTCGAGCAGCTGAGAGCGGAGCGCGAGCGCCACGGGCGGCTCTCCGCGCGGCTCGGCCGCCTCGGCGCCGTGCTCGCCGGCGAGGCCGAGCAATTGCGCGGCCTGCTGCCGCAGTCGGGCCGCAACGAGCGCCGTCTGCTCGGCGCCGTCGCGCGCGAGCTGGGCCGTCGCGAGGAGCAGGCGCAGACGGCCCGCGGCCGCGCCGAGGAGCAGGAGCGGATCCTCACCACCCACGGCGAGCGGCTCGCCGAGCTGACCGCGCGGCGCGAGCAGGTCGCGCAGGCCGAGCGCCGCTGCGAGCGCGCGCTGGAGCGGCTGGAGAGCGTCGACGACCTCGACGCGCCTGCTCTGCGCGCCGAGTTCGAGCGGCTCGCCGCGCGCAGCGACGAGCTGACCGCGGAGGCCGACACCGTGCGCCGCAGACGCGATGCGCTGATCCGCGACGCGAAGGGGCTCGAGGACCGCCTCGCGACCGTCCGCGGCGAGGCCGCCGGGCTGCGCCGCCGCGCCGCCGAGCTGCCGCTCGACGGCGCCAGAGCGAGAGCGAAGGAAGGCTCGCTGTCAGGCCTGAGCGAGCGGCTGCTCGTCGCCGAGCAGCTGCTGGAGTCGCGCATCTCCGACGGCGAGCTGCGCGCGCGCATGGCTGGTGCCGAGGCGCGCGCCGCGCGCCTGCGCTCCGATGTCGAGCGGGCCGGCGAGCCGGTCCGCGAACGGGCTCGCGCGCTCGCCGACTCGCCCGCCGGGATCGATCCGCAGGCGCTCGCGCGCGGCCGTCGCGAGGCGAAGGAGAGCTACGAGAAGGCGCTGCGCGAGCAGGGCGAGGCGGCGACGGTCGAGGGGCAGGCCGCCGAGCGGCTGTACGCCGCGACCGAGGCGCTCACCCCCGCCGACCGCACGCGCGAGCCGAAGCTGCTGAGAACGCTTCAGCCGGAGGACCCCGCCCATGGCGCCGTCCTGCTCGGCGAGCTGAACGAGCTGCGCGAGGGGCGCGAGCGCGAGGTCGCCGACAACCGCGCCAAGCTCGCCGACAGCGACGAGCGCGTCACGACCGAGCAGGAGCTGCTGAACGAGCTGCGGGCCGGCCGCGCCCGCCTCGCCGTCGCCGAGGGCCGCCCGCACGCCGGCGAGCTGCCGGCCTGGACGCGCCGCCGCGACCGCGTCCACGAGCAGGTGACCGATGCCGTGCGCGGCGTCGAGTCCTCCACGCGCGACCAGGCCGCCGCGCGCCAGCAGGTCGCCGAGCGGCTGCGCGCGATCGACGACGCGGTCGCCGCCGCCGACGAGCGGATCCCGAGAGGGATCACCGCGCCGCTGCGGGCCGGCGAGGCGCTTGCGCCCGACGCCGGCCGGCTGGAGGGCGAGCTGCGCACGCGCGCCGGCGAGCTCGACCGCACCGTCGGCGAGCTGGAGCGCCACCGCCAGGCGCTCGTCGCGCAGCTGCTGGCGATCGGCGCCGAGGGCGTGCGCAAGCTCGACAAGGTCGCCGCCGCGACGACGCTGCCGCGCGAGAGCGCGCTCGGCGCCTGGTCGGGCAAGCAGTTCGCGCGCGTGCGCCACAGCGCGCTGACCGACGACGCCGCGCGCGAGTCGGCGTTGGGGCGCGTGCTCGACGAGGCGGTCGCCGGCGGCGCCAGACGGCGCGGCCTCGACCTCGCCTTCGGCGCGACGATGGCGCTGCTGCGCGACGGGCTCGAAGTCACCGTGCTCAAGCCCCACCCCCAGCCCGACGACCAGTACCACCCGATCGAGGTCGTCGGCCCGGAGTTCTCCGGCGGCGAGGAGCTGACGATCAAGCTGGTGCTGTTCTGCGCGGTGTCGGCCGTCCGCACCGCCGAGCGCGCCGGCCGCGCGCGCGGGATCCGCCGCGCCGGGCCGCTGCTGATCGACAACCCGATCGGCACCGCCTCGCGCGAGTCGCTCGTCGACCTGCAGCTGCGGCTCGCGCGCCACCTCGACGCGCAGTTCATCCCCTTCACCGGCCTCGAAGGCGAGCTGAACGTGACCGGCCGCTTCGCGACCGCGGTCGCGCTGACCAACGACAAGGACCTGCTCGGCGGGATGCGTTACGTCAAGCTCGCCGACGGCGCGCCCGCGCCGCTGCTGCCCCCGCGCCCCGACGGCGCCCCGGCCGAGGCGGCCGTCGTCACCGCGGTCAGCTACACGCCGCCGCTCGACGTCGCCGCGCTCGCCGACGCCGCCCGCGAGGCCGGCAGGGGCGGCGAGGGGTAGGAACGCAACTCTGCTGCGGTATCGCGGCAGTGAACTTGCAATGCTCGCCGGATGCGGCCGCGCGGCTGGCGCGCGGCGCTGCGCCTAGGCCCGCGGGCCCTGGCCGCTGCGAACGTTGGCGGCCTGCTGCAGGCGGCGCCGTTCGGCCTTCGTCGCGCCGACCGCGCCGGCCGCGCCGGCGCCGCCGGCCAGCGGCTGGCCGTCCTCGTCGACCGGCTGGTAGAGCCGCGCCGCGAGTCTCTCCGGGCCGCGCAGGCGCGCGACGCCGCGCACGACCACGCGCGTCGTCGACTCGCCGACGCGCAGCTCCAGGCGGTCACCGCGGCGCACCTCGGCGTCGGCGGCGAGCGGCTCGCCGGCGCTCGTGACGCGCCCCTCGGCGATCGCCTCAGCCCCGGCGGCGCGCGTCTTCACGAGCCGCGCGGCCCACAGCCAGGCGTCGGCCGGCACGGCTTCCAAGCTCTTGTCCATGCCGGGATCCTCCCACGCGGTGCCACAGCGGCGCGGCGTGGCGCCGCGAAGAGCAGTGCAGGTCTGCTGCGGCAGAGCAGCAGCAAAGCTGCAGTGCTCGGTCCTTCAGCCGCGCTGACCGCGCTCGCGCGCCTCTTCGAAGCGGCGGCGGTCGCGCTTGGTCGGCCGCGCGCCGCCGCCGGGCAGCTGCTGCTGGTTGGCCGCGCGGCGCTCCGCTGACAGCCGCTCGCGCAGCTCTCTGCTCTCGTCGGTCTCGTCGTAGAGGACGGCGGCGACTCTCGCCGAGCCGCGCATTCTCACGATCCCGCGCACGACGACCGAGATCCGCAGCTCGCCGTTGCGCAGCTCCAGGCTGTCGCCGGCTCTGATCTCCTTCGCCGGCTTGCACGGCTGGCCGTTGACCTTCACGCGGCCGGCCTTGACCGCCTCCGCGCCGAGCGCCCGCGTCTTCACGAGGCGGGAGACCCACAGCCATCTGTCGACGCGCATCGACTCGATCGGATCCATGCGCCGATCATCGCACGCGACCCGCCCGAGCCGCCTCCGCAGCGGCGGCGGCCGCTAGACTCCGCCGGGTCGCCGCGACTGGCGTTCACAGGTGGAGCACCACCGGGGACCGGCGACGTGGTTCTCTCCGCCGCGCGCCTGGGCAAGCCCGTTGTTCCGATCCCGCGAGAGGACCACCGCATGTCGAACACTGCCACCGTCACGATCCCTGACGACCTGAAGCCCTCCGACGGCCGCTTCGGCTGCGGTCCCTCGAAGGTCCGCCCGGAGCAGCTCGCTCGCCTCGCCGGCCCCGAGGGCGCCGCGCTGATGGGCACCTCGCACCGTCAGAAGCCGGTCAAGAACCTCGTCGGCAGCGTCCGCGCCGGCCTGCGCGAGCTGTTCCAGCTCCCGGACGGCTACGAGGTGATGCTCGGCAACGGCGGCACGACCGCCTTCTGGGACGCCGCGACCTTCGGGCTCGTGCGCGAGCGCGCCGCCCACCTCGTCTACGGCGAGTTCTCGAGCAAGTTCGCGAAGGCGACCAACGACGCGCCGTTCCTCGGCGACTCGATCGTGACGAAGGCCGACCCCGGCGACGCGCCGGCCCCGGCCGCGCAGCCCGACGCCGACGTGATCGGCTGGGCCCACAACGAGACCTCGACCGGCGTGATGGTCCCCGTCGAGCGGGTCGGCGACGGCCTCGTGCTGATCGACGCGACCTCGGGCGCCGGCGGCCTGCCGGTCAACGCCGCCGACGCCGACGTGTACTACTTCGCGCCGCAGAAGTGCTTCGCCTCCGACGGCGGCCTGTGGCTGGCGCTGCTCTCCCCCGCCGCGCAGGAGCGGATCGCCGAGATCGGCGCCTCCGACCGCTGGATCCCCGAGTTCCTCTCGCTGACGACCGCGCTCGACAACTCGAAGAAGGACCAGACCTACAACACGCCGGCGATCGCGACGCTCGTGCTGCTCGACGAGCAGCTGAAGTGGATGAACGGCAACGGCGGCCTCGACGGCATGGTCGCGCGCACGACGGCGTCGTCGTCGCATCTCTACGCGTGGGCCGAGGCGAGATCGTTCACCTCCCCGTACGTCGCCGACGCGGCGAAGCGCTCGCTGGTCGTCGGCACGGTCGACTTCGACGACGCGGTCGACGCCGCCGCCGTCGCCGCGACGCTGCGCGCGAACGGCATCGTCGACGTCGAGCCGTACCGCAAGCTCGGCCGCAACCAGCTGCGCGTCGCGATGTTCCCGGCGATCGAGCCGGACGACGTGAAGGCGCTGACCGCCTGCGTCGACTACGTCGTCGGCGAGCTGGGCTGAGCCGTCGCTGCACGGCCGGCGCCTCGCGCGCCGGCCGATGCGACCACTTGAAATACTCTGATTATTGGTGTTAGGGTCTCGCCGGGGCCGGACTCATCAATCAGGGGAGATGCCATGCTTCGTCCAGCACGGCTGACAATGATCGCCGCCTGCGCGGCCGCGATCGTCGCATTCACGGCTGCTCCGGCGTTCGCCGGAACGACCGCCGTAACGATCTCGGGCTGCGTGCTGAGAGCCACGTCGAGCGGCACGCCGCCGGCCAACGTGATCGTCAGCCCGACCACGGGCAGCTGCACGGTGAGCGGGATCACCGGCACCGCCACCACGACGGGCAACACGACGTTGACGACGCAGCCGGACGGCTCGGTCACGGCCGACACCATCGACGTGACGGTGAGAGCGACGATACTCATATTCGTCAGAGTCACCTGCCGCTACGTGGCGAGCAACGTCAACCTGCCGCTGGTCTCGTCCGGCCCGCCGACGTGGACCTACGAGACCGCCTCGGCGACCGCCAGAAAGGTCAGCGGACCCGACGAGTACTGCGGACCAGAGGTCACAGGCACGGCCAGAGCCGCAATCACGCCGTAACCCGAAGCTGACGTTCCGCGACGGTGCGCGCCGCGACCAGGCGGCGCGCCCGGCGCATCCGCGCGCGCCCGCCGCGCGTAGTCTCATCAGATGGGATCCCGTCGGCCGATCGTCGTCGTGCTCTCGCTGCTGGCGCTGACGGTGACCGCCTGCGGCGGCGGTGACGATGCGGGCGACGACGGCGAGCGCGCCGCGACGACCGCGACGGCGCCGGCCACGCCACCCGGCGGCGGGTCAGGCGGGTCAGGCGGGTCAGGCGGGTCAGGCGACCGCGGCTCTGGCGGCGGCTCGCGCGGCGACGTCGACAGCGCCGACCTCGCGATCGTGCGGCTGTGGGCCGCGACGCTCCAGCGCGGCGACGTCGACGGCGCGGCACGGCTGTTCGCGCTCCCGAGCGCCGTCGCCAACGGCACCAGACCGATCGCGCTGACGACGCGCGCGCAGGTGCGCGCGTTCAACCGCACGCTGCCGTGCGGCGCCGACGTGCTGTCGGCCAGAGCGGCGTCGCGCGGCTTCTTCATCGTCACCTTCCGCCTGACCGAGCGGCCAGGCGGCGACTGCGGCAGCGGCACCGGCAACACCGCCCGCGCCGCGTTCCACGTCACCGACGGGCTGATCGACCACTGGCTGCGCGTCGAGGACCTCGACGGGCTCGGGGTCGCGCCGGGGACGCCGTCCTAGCGCGCGGCGCGCCCCATCCCGCGCGGCTCAGCGCGCGTACAGCAGCTGGTTCGACGCGTTCAGGACGAGCAGCCAGCTCGCCGCCGCCGACGTCGGCCAGGTGTGGAACTCGCCCCACTTGGTGCCGTCGACGTTGCGGTCGGCGCCGATCGGCGCGACCGTGCCGTTGTCGGTCGAGCCGGTCAGCTGCGAGACGGCGGTCGTCGTCGCGGCGCTGGCGACGCCGAGCCGCTTCAGCGCCAGCGCCGCCTCGAACGTTCCCTCGCTCCAGACGACGTCGGGGCTGCCGGCGTCGAGGTACGGTCTGAAGCCGCTGTAGGGGCCGGCGCCGGCCGGCGTCTTGCGCGGCGCGATCAGGAAGCCGTTCCGCGCGAGGTTGTCGGCGACCTGCGTCGCGCGGCCATCGCCGCGCAGCTGCAGGTAGAGCGCGCCGAGCGCCTGCACGTCGGTCGGGACCGCTCTGTCCCCCACGCCCGCGATGAAGTACGCGTAGGCGCCGTTCTGCACGAGCGTCTTCGACAGCACCGCGTTGCCCATCGAGTTCTGGATGTCATGGAGCTGGCTGCCGGTCCACTCGCCCAGCTTCTTGTTGCCGGTGCCGATCTGGTCGACGACGTCGCGCAGCAGACCGATCGTCAGCAGGTTGTGCTGCGTCGAGACCCACGCCACGTCGCTGCCGCCCTTGACGAGGCCGTCGCTCGTGCGCAGCGCCAGCAGGTGGTCGAGCACGCCCTCGATCAGCTTGTCGTAGCGCGAGTTGCCGTACTGGCGACGGTAGGCGGAGGCGGCGAGGCCGACCCACGCCATCGCGCCGCTGCGCGCTCTGCCGGCGCCGACGCCGGTCTGCACGTTGTAGGCGAAGTCGAGCGAGCCGTCGGCGAGCTGGAGCGCTCTGAGCTGGTCGAGCAGCTGCTCGGCCTGGGCGCGCGCGCCGACGGAGAGGAAGGCGAAGACGGCGAGCGCGTTGTCATACGTCCACGAGTAGTTCGCCAGCGCCGCGTATCTCGGCTCCCCCGCCGGGATGTCGAACGAGCGCACGAGCAGCAGCTGCTCCTGCGCGGCGCTGCCGGGGGCGGCAGCGGAGGCGGCGGCGAGCGGCGCGGTGGCGGAGGCGGCGGCGAGCGCGCGGGTGTCGCGGCGCGCGGCCCCTCTGCGCGCCGGTCTGACGGCGATCGGGCCGACCTGACGCGCCAGCCAGCGGGCGAGGCGGCTGTCGGGCGCCGCCGCGCCCTTGCGCTGCGGCCAGGCGACGCGGACCTTGCCGCCGCGGCGCTGCGCGGCACGGCGGCGCTCGGCACCGTTCGTGCTGGAGGCGGCGGCGGAGGCGATCAGCGCGGCGGTCGTGTCGGCGGCGCCGGAGCTGCCGCCGTCGCCGGCGGGGATCGTCGGCGACGCGGTTGCGGTGGCGGGCAGGAGCGCGAACGCGGAGAGGACGGTCGCGAGCGAGATCGAGGTCGAGATCAAGGAGCGGTTCGGGGAGGCCATGGCTCCGCTATCGGCGCGATCCGCCCTGCTCAAGACCCGATCCGGCGCGTTCCCGCCCGTTTCATACGGCGCCGGTCAGCACCGCGACAATTCGGGTTCTGGAGTGGCCGTTGCAGGGCGATCTGGCGCGGAACGCGGTGGGCGGCGTGCTAGTGCGGCGCTGCCCGTGAGGCGCGCTACGCCAGCGACCAGTAGCCGTCGTTGGCATACGGCGCGAGCGTCGCGCCGGCCTGCTCCAGCTCCTCGCGCGCGGCCTCGATCGAGATGTCGCGGACGGCGGCCACCTCGGCGGTCGCGAGCGGGTACGGCGCCCAGCTGAGCAGCTCCGCGGCCGACTCCGGCGCCGCTCTCCGCGGCAGCTCCGGCAGCGCTCCGGCGAACGCGACCTCGTACGCCGCCCACGGCTGGAAGCCCGGCGCGGCGGTGCGGCGCTCGCCGGCGTCTACGACGGTCGAGCTGGCCGTGTAGCGCCAGCCCCGCTCGCCGTCGCGGGCGAGCTTGTGCGGCAGCGCGAGCGCCTCCGGCACCGGCGCGCGCGAGGCCTCCATGTCCTCCAGCAGCGCCGCCGCGACGGCCTCGTCGGTCAGCCACGCCTCGAGCTGCTCGGCCGCGATCCCGACGTCGGCGGCCGCGGCGCGCAGCGTCGCCGGCTCGTCGATCGCCTCGCCGGCCGAGTGCACGCGCACGCGGATCGCGCGCAGCAGCCTGTCGGCGGCCGCCTCTCCGCCGCTCAGGCGAGCGCCGACGATCGCCGCGCAGGCAGACCGCGTCGCCGCCAGGTGCGTCGGCTCGCGCACCGCCATCGGCATCCCGTACTCGTCGCGCATGCGCTCGCCGTTGGCGACCAGCATCTCGGCCGTGAACGGCAGGTCGGCGAACTCGCCGCGCTCGGTGCGCAGCACGATCTGCCGCACGCGCACGTCGACACCGTCTCCGTACGCCCAGCGCAGCTGGAGGTCCTGGCGCTGGGCGTTGAAGCCGAACGGGCAGCCGGGGTCGGTGAAGATCGTGACGGTTGCTGCGGCGGCCATGCGGATGCTCCCGGGACGAGGGTTCGACGGCCGTCGAAGGTTACCCCGGGAGCCTCACCCCACTCGCTTCGCGCGGATCTGCACGTTGATCTCGGTGCAGACTCTCAGCCCCTTCCCTCTCGTTCTGCCGCACGCCCCTCTTCTGACGACCCGTCTGATCGTCCGCGTCGCGCCGACCTTCATCGCCTGCAGCTCGCGCGTCCCGCTCGGCAGCAGGAATCTGTCCAGCTTCGGCGCGGTCGGGCCGAGCGGCAGACCTTCCGTTCTCGGCTCCTCGCATCTGCTGAAGTCGGCCATCGGGGAGGCGATGACGGTGATCCCGCGGTCGCTCACCATCATCGACAGGAAGCCTCTGCGGACCGGGCCCTCGGTCGAGCCGCAGTCGTCGGAGCCTCTGTCGTCGAAGACCTCGCCCGTGCACGGCCCGTACTCGCTCGACGGCCCGCACGGCGAGCAGCCCTCGACGTCGGGCTTGTAGTGCGCGCGGAACCGCCAGTGGCGATAGATGTGCGCGGTCGGTTGCAGGTCGGAGCTGACCTGCCCCCAGATGCTGTCGTTGACCGGATTGCGGATCAGACCGACGTTGAAGGTGCGGCCTGACTCCATCTCGAACGCGACGGTCGATCTGGCGGTCGTCCAGTTGGCGCAGTCCTCGGGGTAGTCGCCCTCCTCGAGGTTCGAGACGACGCTCTGGTAGGCGGTCAGGTTCACCTTGTACTTGGGCGTGGCGGCGGCGGCGGCCGTCGCGCTGCCGGCGAACCCGAACGCCGCCGCAGCCGCGACCAGCGCGAGCGCCGTCCGCACGACCGTTGTCCGCGCGAGCATCCGCACCAGCGCGCTCATCCGATCCGCCGCACGACGACGACCACCGTGTACGCGACGCACGATCTGAAGCCGACCCCGCGCAGCCGTCTGCAGCCGCCCGCTCTGTCGACCGTCGTCTCGCGCCGGAAGGTGTGCTCCTTGTACAGCCCCATCCGCGCGAGCGTCTGCGGCGCCTCCTTGAAGCGGACCGTCTCCAGTCTCCACTGCATCGTTCCGCGCGGCGCTGCCTTGGGCGGCTCGGGACATCTCTCAAGCTCCTTGTCGAGGTTCGGGACGGCTCCGACCGACAGGCCGGCGTCGGTCAGCGAGAGCACGATCAGCCCTCTGCCGCGCGGCGGCGCGCAGCGCGGTCTCGCGGTCTCGTCGGGCGGCGCGGCGCCGCTGCACTGGCCGTACTCGCTGTTGGGGCCGCACGGCGAGCAGCCGGCGACGTCCGGGACGGAGTGCGAGCGCCAGTCGAGCGTGCGGCGCAGTTCGGAGAGGCCCCAGTTGGAGCCGTCGAAGGTGCCGACCAGGCCGCCGAACGGCAGCCGCTGGACTCTCATCGTGCGGGTCCCCTGCTGCGCGACGCCGAGGTTCGATCTGCCCTCGGCGAACTGCCACGTTCTGCATCTGTTCGGATAGCCGCTGACCTGCGAGCGCCACTCCTCCGACTGGTGGATGTCGATCGACTTGATCAGATAGGTGCGGTCGCCGGTGTCGGCGGCGGCGGCGTGCGCGACGGGGGCCGCGAGCGCCAGGGCGGCGGCCGCGGCGGCCGCGACGCCCGCGGCCAGACGGGCGCGCACGACCGCGCGCGAGACGTCAAGCATGCGCATCGCTCAGCGCACCGCGATCGTCGCGGTCCGGACCGCGGCGGCGCCGCTCTTCGGCGTGAACGTGACGCGCAGCGTCAGCCGCGCGCCGCGCGTGATCTGCCGTGCGCCGGCACCCGCCGGTCTCAGCACCAGCGTCCGTCTGCCGGCGCCGGTCAGCGTCGTGCGCGCCGCCCCGAGCGCGAGCGTGCGCGGTCTGCGGCCGGCGGCGGCCGCTGTGCGAAGCGTCAGCGTCGCCCGCAGCGTGCCGGCCCCGGAGGCGCTGACGGTCGCCCGCAGCGCCTTGCGCAGCGCGTTCGCGCGGCCGTTGGGCGCGACGGCCACGGCGAGCGTCGTCGCGGTCGTGATCGTCGGGCGGCCGGGATCGAGCGGGCCGGGCGGCGTCGGCTGCGGTGGGTCAGGCGTGGGATCTCTGCCCGGATTCGTGCCATCTCTGCCGGGATCTGCGGGATCCGTGCCGGGATCTGTGGGATCTCTGCCCGGATCAGTGGGATCTCTGCCGGGGTCGGCCGGGTCTCTCTCCCCCGGATCGGCCGGATCTCTTCTGCCCGGATCGGTCGGATCTCTTCTGCCCGGATCGGTCGGATCTCTTCTGCCGGGATCGACCGGCGGCGTCAGCGTCGCGGTCGAGAAGGCCGGCGTGACGCCCGACGCCGACAGCGTCACGAGACCGCCGGTCGGGCAGGTCGTCGCGTTCGACGCCGTCACCGTCGCGACGCGCAGGCCGCCGGCGTCGCTCCAGGCGACCTGCGTCCCGTCGGGCGACAGCGCCGCCCATCCGATCCCGCTCGCCGGCAGCAGGCACTGCGAGGTGACCGCGCCGGCGGTGCTGCCGACGGTCCCCTGCCAGCCGGCGATCACGACGCGCCCATCGCCGCGCAGCACGAGCACGCGCGTGCCCGCGCGGTTGACCTCGGCCGCCAGCAGCGGCGCGTGGGCGGGGTCACTCAGCCAGCTTCTGAACTGCAGCGGCTGCGTCTCGAACCAGATCTCGCCGTTCTTCGACGTCACCAGGCGGCTGCCGAACCAGGTCGGGTTGTACTGGCCGGGCTGGTCGATCGCCGGCGCGGTCGGGCTGCCGGGCGCGGCCGGGTTGACGATCGCGTAGCGGTCGTCGAAGCCGCCGTTCGGATAGCCCGAGTACGGCCCGTAGTTGAGCCGGTAGGTGTACGCGAGCGAGCTGCCGCTCGCGTTCACGCGCGCCCACGTCGGACCGATGTTCGGCCAGCCGGCGCCTCTCCACGGCATCACGTTGAGCGTCGGCTGCGCCGCACCGCGCGGCAGCGTCCAGATCATGCGGTTGGTCGAGGAGCCCTTGATCGCCGTGATCGTGCCGGCGTCGTCGACCGATGGGAAGGAGTAGTAGGCGCTCGCGCTGCCGTCGGTGGTCACGCGCTGCTTGATCGCGCCGTCGGGCGAGGCTGCCCAGACGTCGTCGCCGTCGCGGTAGACGAGCATCGTCGCGGAGGCCGGCGTGGCGGCTGCCGCGGCGGCGGCGAGCGCGGTCGCCAGGAGCGTCAGCGGGCGACCGTGGGCGGCGGCCGCAACGGCGGCGGCACACGCCGCGAGGCGCCCGCCGCGGGATGACGGAGAAGGCATCCTGGCATCCTGGGCCTCTGCCATTTGGGTGACATGGGAGGGATATCCCTCAATGCTCCTCGGGAGGTTGCGGGTAGCGTGTCGCACGTGTTCAGTCGTGTGGTGGAATTCGCTCCGCCGCTGGCAGGCCGCAACCAGGAGCTGGCCGCGGGCGACCGCGTTCTGGAGGCGATCCGTCGCGGCAAGCCGGGGGTGCTGGAGCTGGTCGGCGAGGCCGGCATCGGCAAGACGGTGCTGTCGAGCGCGATCGCCGCGCGCGCCGAGCAGGCCGGGATAGCCGTGCTGCGGACGCGCGCCGCCGCCTTCGAGCGCGACGTGCCCTACGGCCTCTGGGTCGAGCTGCTCGACGACGCCGTCGCGGCGCTGCCGCCGACGGCGGTCGACGGCCTCGGCCGCGGCCACCTGCATGAGCTGGGCCGCCTCCTGCCCGCGCTGCGCGAGACCGAGGCCGGCGGCGCCGGCGGCGGTCCCGACGACGTCGCCGACGCCTCTTCCGCGGCCGCCCGCTTCCGTCTCCACCGCGCGGTCGGCGCGCTCGTCGCCACGCTCGCCAGCCGCGGGCCGCTCGTGCTCGCGCTCGACGACCTCCACTGGGCCGACCCGGCCGGGCTGGAGTTGGTCCTCCACCTCCTGCGCCACCCGCCCGACGCGGGTGTCCTGTTCCTGCTCGCGAGCCGGCCGGGCGCCGCCGCCAGCGCGCTCGCCGAGGCCGCGCGCGACATACCTTCGCTGGCGCAGATCGAGCTGGGCCCGCTCGGCGACGCCGACGCGCGCACGCTGCTCGGCGACACCGAGGAGCCCGAGCAGCTGCTCGCGCGCGCCCGCGGCAACCCCTGCTTCCTGCTGGCGCTGGCGCGCGCCGATCGCCGCGGGGCTGCCGTGCCGCGCACGATCATCGCGGCGGTCGACAGCTCCGTGCGCCAGCTGAGCGCGCCCGCGCGCAGACTGCTGGAGGGTGCCGCGCTCGCCGGCGACCCGTTCGACGTGCAGCTCGCGGAGGTCGCGGCCGGCGTCCCCGGCTGCACGACCACGAACGCGATCGACGAGCTGATCGAGGCCGGCTTCGTCGCGCTCGACGGCGGCGATCTGCGCTGTCGCTTCCGCCACCCGCTCGTGCGCCAATCGGTGCACGACAGAATCGGCCTCGAGCGCCGCCGCACCGGCCATGCCGCGCTCGCCGTCGCGCTGCGCGAGCGCGGTGCCGCGCCGGGCACGCTCGCGCCCCACGTCGCCGCCGCCGCGGAGCCCGGCGACGAGGCGGCGATCAAGCTGCTCGACGCCGCCGCGCTCGACGCCCACGCGGTCGCCCCCGACGCCGCCGCGCGCTGGCTGGAAGCCGCCGACCGGCTGCTGCCGACGACGCCCGAGCAGGCCGAGCGACGGCTCGGGCTGCGGCTGCGGCGCTCGCTCGCGCTCGCCGCCGGCGGCCGCGTCGAAGAAGCGCACGGCGTGCTGCTCTCCGTCCACGACAGCCTTCCGCCCGGCTCGCCGTTGGCGGTGCCCGTGATCGTCCAGCTCGCCCAGATCGAGCGCGCCAGCGGCCGTGCGCACGACTCGCGCGCGCGGCTGGAGCGAGCGCTCGCGGCCGGCGTCGCGACGACGCCCGCTGACGAGGCGCGGCTTCACCTCGGGCTCGCCTTCGACTACGTGCAGCTGCACGACCGCGCCGCCGGCGAGGCGGTGCGCGCCGCGCTCGCCGCCGCCGAGCGCGCCGACTCGCTGCTGGCGATCGCATCCGCGCGCGCCTGCGCCGGCATGCTGGCCGGCTGGGAAGGCGACCACGCCGTTGCCGCGGCCGCCGTCGAGCAGGCGCTCGAGGAGCTGACGCGGATCGGCGACGAGGAGCTGATGCAGGGCCTGGAGACGGTCCACATGCTCGCGCTGATGGCGATCGCGCAGGAGCGCTACGGGGACGCCGACGCGCTGCTGGCGCGCGGCGCGACGCTGGCGCGGCGCTCCGGCCAGGACTTCGCGCTCTCCGCGCTGCTGACCTTCCGCGGGATGACGCGCTGGAACCTCGGCGACATGCCGGGGGCGCTCGCGAGCGTCGAGGAGGGCGTCGAGACGGCGCGGCTGATCAGAGCCGAGGCGATCCTCGGCCACGCGCTCTCGCTCGCGTGCAACCTGCATGTCAGAGCGGGCGACCGCGCCGCCGGCGAGCGCGCCGGCAACGAGGCGCTGCGGATCTTGGCGCGCCAGCAGGACGACGTGCTGACGGCGACCAGCCGCCTCAACGCCGTCCTCTTCATGGCGCTCGACGTCGACCCCGCGAAGGCGCTGCGCGAGGCGACGGCCGCCGCCGGCCAGGGGCTGGAGGGCACCGACGCGTCGTGGACCTGCCAGCTGGCCGAGTACCTGATCATCTGCGCGCTGAGCGTCGGCGACCGCGCCGCCGCGCGTGCCTGGGCCGAGCAGGCGACGACCGTCTCACGCCACGCGAACCTGCCGCTGGCGCTGACGAAGGCCGCCTCCTCGCGCGCGCTCGTGCTGTCGGCCGACGGCGACCACGCCGCCGCGATCACGGATGCCGAGGAGGGCGTCGCGCGCGCCACGCCGTTCGGACGGCCGCACCTCGCCTTCGCGCGCAGCGTGCTCGGCCGCGTGCTGGCCGCCGCCGGAAGGGGCGAGGCCGCGACGGTCGAGCTGCACGCGGCCGCGGCCGAGTTCGCCGCCTGCGGACTGCAGCGCGCGCACGACCAGACGGCGCGTGAGATCCGCAGGCTCGGCGGGCGCGTCGCCGGCCGTGTCGGGCGCGCGGCCGGGGTCGAGGGGCTCGACGAGCTGTCCGACCGCGAGCGCGAGATCGCGCGGCTGGTCGCTGAGGGCACGCCCAACAAGCGGATCGCGCTGATGCTGCACCTGTCGGAGAAGACGGTCGCCAACCACCTCACGAACGTCTACGCGAAGCTCGGCCTGCGCGGGCGGACCGAGCTGGCGGCGCTCGTCGCGAGCGCCGCCAACGCGGCATAGCTCAGCTCAGACGAATCTTCTGACGAACGCGAGCGCGGTGTCGGCGACCTCGCGCCAGCCGCTGTCGATCGTCAGCGCGTGGCCGCGGCCTCTGATCTCGACGATCTCGGTCACGCCCTCGTTGCGCTTCTGCTTCTTGAAGGAGGCGTTCGCGACCGCCCACGGCACCGTGTGGTCCTTCTCGCCGGAGACGATCAGCAGCGGGCCGCGCTCGGGGTTCTTGCTGTTGACCTTCACCTCGGTCCACGGGTTGAAGTTGGCGGTCGCCGCCTGGAACAGCGCCGCGCCCGGGGCCGGCACCGCGAACTCGTGGTAGAGCTGCTTCGCCTCGTCCTCGCTGACGGCGTTGGCGAAGCCGTAGCGGAACTGCTCGTAGGTGAGCGGCACCGCGCGGTTGCGGTTGGCCGGGTTGCCGAGCACCGGGCGCGAGGACTTCAGCGTCGAGATCGGCAGCGGCAGCACGCCGCGGAACGGCGCCGGGTCGATCGCGACCGACACCGCGGAGCGACCGCGGCCGGCGAGGATCTGCGTCAGCAGACCGCCGAAGGAGTGGCCGATCACGGCCGGCTTCTTGTCGAGTCTCGCGATGATCTCCTCGAAGTGGTCGGCGACGTCGCCGACGGTCTTCTTCGCCATCACCTCGGGATGGGCGTTGGCCTCCTCGACCGTCTCCGGGTCGTCGGGCCAGCCCGGCGTCAGCGCCGTGTAGCCGGCCTCCTCGAAGAGCGTGACCCAGCGGTCCCAGCTGCTCGGCAGCAGCCACAGCCCGTGGACGAAGACGACGGGCTGCAACCCCGTTCTGTTCGCCTCCGCGACCTGCTCGGCTTCGTGCTCGGTGATCGTCGTCGCCATGCGATTCGCCTCTGTTCGCGATTGATCCTGCGCGTTCGATCGCCCCGGGGACGGCGTTCGCTCGCGGGCGCCATCATCGCACCGCGCAGGGCGGTCGCCTAGAGCCCGAGCGACTCCTGCGCGCGGTCGCCGATCAGCCCCGCGATCGCGAGCGCCGAGGTCGCCGCGGGCGACGGCGCGTTGCGGACGTGGAGCGTGTCGGGCGCGTCCGCGAAGACGAAGTCGTCGACCAGCTTCCCGTCGCGCGAGATCGCCTGCGCGCGCACGCCGGCCTGGCCCGGCAGCAGGTCGCTCGCCTTCAGCTCCGGCACGTAGTCCGCGCAGGCGGCGGCGAAGGCGCGGCGGCTGGCGGCGAGCCGCAGCTCGTCGGCGCCGCTGCGCCAGTACCTGGCGATCACCCGCCAGGTGCCGGGCCACGCCAGCGTCTCGCGCAGGTCGGCGAGGTCGAGGCGGCCGAGGCGGTAGGCGTCGCGTGCGCCGACCAGCAGCGCGGTCGGCCCGGCCCACACCTCGCCGGAGACATGGCGCGTCAGGTGGACGCCGAGGAACGGCAGCGACGGATCCGGGACCGGGTAGATCAGCCCTCTGACGAGCGGAGCGGCCCGCGGCGTCAGCTTCAGGTACTGGCCGCGGAACGGCACGATCCGCGGGTCGGCGGCGGCGCCGGCGGCGCGCGCGAGCCGGTCGGACCAGAGGCCGGCGCAGAAGATCGCGCGGCGGGCGATCGTCGGCTCGGCAGCGGGATGGTGCAGCACGATCTCGCTTTCCCGGCTGCTCCTGCCGCCGATCCCGATCGGCGCCGGGCGGCGCTCGACGCGGACGACCTCGCGGCCGAGCGCGAGCGTCCCGCCGGCCGCGACGACGTCGTCGGCGAGCGCGCGAGCGACCGCCGGGAAGTCGACGATCGCGGTGTTGGGCGAGTGCAGCGCGGCGACGCCGACCGCATGCGGCTCGACCTCGCGGAGGGCGGCGGCGTCGAGTCGTCTGAGGCCGGGCACGCCGTTGGCGCGGCCGCGCCGCTCCAGCTCCTCCAGCCGGCCCAGCTCGTCGTTGGAGCGGGCGACGATCAGCTTGCCGCAGCGGTCGAGCGCGATCCCGCGCTCCTCGCAGAAGGCGCTCAGGCGGGCGGCACCGTCGACGCAGAGACGGGCCTTCAGCGAGCCGGGCTCGTAGTAGATGCCGGCATGCACGACGCCGCTGTTGTGACCGGTCTGATGCGCGCCGACCCGCTCCTCCTTGTCGACGACGACGACCTTCAGCCGCGGCTGCCGCCGCATCAGCTCGCGCGCGACCGCGAGTCCGACGATCCCCGCCCCGACGACCGCGAGGTCAAAGCGTCCTGCTCCACTCCCGTTCATTGCGGCTGAACATACCTGACAGCGCTCTCACATGGGAGGTTCGCGGCCGTGGCCGGGCGGTTTCGCGGCGGCGGCGAGCCCGGCCGCGCGGCTTCGACACCGGAGGCGCGAGAATGCGCCGATGAGCGAATCCCCCCGGTCGCGGGTCGCCGGCCTCGTGCTCGCCGCCGGCGCCGCGCGGCGGTTCGGCGCGGCGAAGCAGCTCGCACCGCTCGACGGCCGGCCGCTGTTGGAGCACGCGCTCGCCGCGATGGCTGCCGCCGGCCTCCCGCGCGTCGCCGTCGCGCTCGGCGCGCACGCGCAGGAGATCGCGGCGGCGGTCGAGCTGCATGGGGCCGAGGTCGTCGTCGTGACCGACTGGGAGGAAGGCCTCGCCGCCTCGCTGCGCGCCGGCGTCGCCGCCCTCGCTCCGCATGCGGACGCGATCGTCGTGACGCTCGGCGACCAGCCGCGCGTGCGGCCGGAGGCGATCGCGCGGGTGGCGGCGGCAGGCGCCGCGGGCGCATCGGCGGCGGGCGGCGATGCGGCGGGCGACGGCGCG
>NZ_JAWSTH010000075.1:0-31657 GCF_033542075.1 Conexibacter stalactiti | reverse complement strand
CGGCGACGCCGCGCCGCCCGCCGGCGCAGCCGCCGCGCCCGCGCCGCCCGCGCCGCGCGACGCCAACCCACTCACCCCGCGCGAGCGGGAGATCCTGCGGCTGGTCGCGCGCGGACTCGGCGACGCGCAGATCGCCGCCGTGCTGGTGCTCAGCCCGCACACCGTCCATCGCCACGTCGCCAACATCCGTCGCAAGCTCGGCCAGCCGACGCGCGCCGCGGCCGCGGCCGACGCGACCGGTCGCGGCCTGCTCGGGGAGGAGCGCGACGGCTAGACCGGCGGTGCCGCGGCGGGCATGGTCAGCTAGCGCTTGTCGCGCTGACCGGCGGCCAGCTCGCGCGTCACTCTCGCGTTGCCGAGCTTGCGGCTGATATTGGCGGCGAGCTGCGGCGCGACGCCCGCGGCGATCGCGCCGGCGCGCAGGCTCAGCGGAGCGACGTCCAGCTCGGCGCGGTTCTGCTCGATCGCCTTCACGACGCCGGCGGCGACGTCCTCCGGCGAGCGCGTCGCGACGCCCTTCGGCAGCTCGACACCGGCCTCGGCGAACATGCCGGCGTCGCGGATGAAGCCGGGGAAGACGGTCGAGACGCCGACGCCGCGGTCGCGCAGGTCCTCGCGCAGGCCGAGCGCGAAGCCGCGCATGCCGAACTTCGTCGCCGAGTAGAGCGAGCCGCCGGGCTGCGCCGACTTGCCCGACAGCGACGAGATGAAGACGAGGTGGCCGCGGCCGCGCGCGGCCATCGGCTCGGCCAGCAGCTTCGCGAGCGCGATCGGCGCGCGCAGGTTGACGTCGAGCGCGCGGTCGATCTGCTCCAGCGAGTAGTCGTCGAGCGTGCCGCTGGCCGGCAGCGCGGCGTTGGCGACGAGCACGTCGACGTCACCGGCCTGCGCGACCAGCCGCTCCGGCGCCGCGCGGTCGGCGAGGTCGACCGCGAGCGCCCGCCCGCCGAGCTCCCGCGCGAGCGGCTCCAGCACCTCCGCACGCCGGCCGGTGAGGATCAGCCGGCCGCCGCGCGCGGCGAGCGCGCGTGCGATCGCCTGGCCGATTCCCCCGCTCGCGCCGGTCAGCAGAATTGTGGTGCCCTGGATCTCGGTCATGCGTGCAAGCCTGCCAGACGCACGCGCCCCGCGTGCGCCACAGCAGCGTGCAACTCCTCTGGTAACCGCCGCCCGCTGAAACCTCGCGCGTCCGCTCACGGACCGGTAACGGGCGGACAACACTGGCATCGGCGGGGCGGCCTAGCGTCCGCGGCGGTCGCATCCTCCGTCCCCTCGCCACCTCCGAGGTCCTCATGAGCAACGCTTCGACGCGCCGGCGCTTCCTCGCCGGCGCCGGTGCCGCGTCGGTCGGCGCCGCCGTCGCCGCCACTCCCGGTGCCGCCTCCGCGCACGGGAACCGCCCGCCGTTCCCGAGCTGGGGACGAGTCCGCCTGCTGCACTTCACCGACGCGCACGTGACGCCGAACGCGGCGCGGTCGGAGACCGAGACGCTGCGCGCGCTGCAGCTCGGTCTGCGCTACCGGCCGGACCTGATCGTCCAGGGCGGCGACGCGATCTACGACGCGCTCGTGCAGGACCGCGCCAGCGTCGAGGCGCAGTGGGCGATCCACCGGCGCGTCTACGAGCGCGTGGGCGTGCCGGTCGCGCACGTGATCGGCAACCACGACTGCTGGACCGGGCCCGGCTCGGCCGGCGACCCGCTGAGCGGCAAGGCGTGGGCGCACAGGGAGCTGGGGCTGGAGCGCGGCTGGTACGCGCGCCGGCTCGGCGCCTGGAAGCTGATCGTGCTCGACTCGATCGAGCTGACCGGCGGCTCCGGCTACGTCGGCCGTCTCGGCGCCGAGCAGACCGCGTGGCTCGAGCAGGAGCTGGCGCAGACGCCGGCCTCGACGCACGTGGTGATCGCGTCGCACATCCCGCTGCAGACGGCGCTGCCGTTCACCGACGCCGGCCTGCGGCGCGCCGACGGCGGCTTCGACGTGCCCGGCGGCTGGGGCGTGCACTCCGACCTGCCGGAGATCAACGAGCTGCTGTTGAGCCACCGCAACGTGCGGCTGGCGCTCAGCGGCCACAACCACGTGCGCGACGACATCACCTACAACACCGTGCGGTTCGCCTGCGGCGGCGCGGTGAGCGGCAACTGGTGGGACGCGAGCGACCCCGGCTACCGCGACACGCCGCCCGGCTTCGCGATCGTCGACCTCCACCGCGACGGCAGCTCGGAGATCGGCTACTGGTCCTACCGCGAGGTCGGCGAGCGCGAGGTCTCCGCCGACGGGCCGGCGACCGGCGGGCGCTGAGTCGCGCTATCCGAACAGGGCCACTGTGGCGGTGAACGAGTGCATGAACGATGCACCGCCGACCGGGCCGATCTCGCCGGCGGCGAAGAAGCCGGCCGAGGGGGCGCCGCCGAGCTCCTCGGCGAGCAGGCCGGCGTCATGGTCGGCGATGCCGAACATCTCGCGGCCGCGCGAGTGGCAGGCGAAGGCGAGCGCGCCGGCCGGCGCGCCGCCGAGCGCCTCGACGCGCAGCTTCAGCTGGTCGTGCAGGTCGCGGTCGGCGGAGGCGGCGTCGCGCGCGTGCAGGCGCATCACCTGGCCGGGCTCGACGCGCGCGGCGATCGCGATCGTGCCGGCGACCGGGTCGGCGCCGAGCAGGCCGCGCACGAGGAAGTCGCCGTGGACGTAGTCGGGCTGGCCGCCGTCGACGACGACGCCGACCAGCAGGCCGCCGGCGATCAGCGTCCGCTCGTACGCGTCCAGCTCCTCGATCGTCGCGCGTATGTGGTCGAGCGCCGGTCTGCCGGCCAGCTCGGTGATGACGTTGCCCTCGGCGGCGGTGACCGTCATCTCAGGGCCGACCGGGGTCGCGCCCTGCGAGACGCACGGCAGCAGGTCGACGCCGTCGAGCCGCACGCCGACGGCGCCCGACTCGCAGACGCGGTCGCCGTGGAAGAGCGCGGTCGCGCCCTCGGCGGTGCGCGCGCTGGCGAGTCCGCCGACGATCGGCACGCCGGGCGCGCGGTCGGCGAGGTCCATCAGCAGCGCGTCGGTCGGGAAGCTGAACGGGTCGGGCAGCAGGATCGCGCCGCGCGCGCCGGTCAGCTCCTCCATCCCGGTCACCGCGATCGTCTCGTCGATCTGCTGCGCGGTCGCGTGGAAGGTCGTCGCACGGCCGCCGCCGAGCGAGGCGGCCCAGACCGCGACCGCGGTGCCGCCCTCGTGCTCAGCCCCGCAGCCGAGCACGCCGCCGGCGCCGCAGCCGATCAGCTCCGGCGGGCGCAGCGCCTCGTGGACGCCTTCGAGCGTCGCCTCGGGCGCGGCGAGGTGGGCGCCGGCGGCGAAGACGATCGCCAGGTCGGCCTTCTCGCCCGCGAGCGCCTGGCCGGCCGCATGGGCGGCCTCGATCGCGCCGACGCGGGCGTCGCCATGTGTCGAGACCCCTGTGCCGATGCGTGCGCCCATCGCACCACCATACTGCTGACCGCCAGGCCGCTCGACCGTTCTCGCGGGATAATCAGCGCATGCCCGCCGTCATCGCGATCTTCGGTCCCACGGGGATCGGCAAGACGGCCGTCGCGCTCGCGCTGGCGCGGCGGCTGCGGGCCGCGGGGGAGGAGCCGGTCGCGATCTCGGCCGACGCGTTGCAGGTCTACGCCGGCCTCGAAACGGTGACCGGCGCCGCCGACGCGACCGAGCAGGCGGAGCTGGAGCACAGGCTGATCTCGTTCCTGCCGGTCGAGGAGACCTTCAGCGCCGGGCAGTACGCGCAGCTCGCGCACGCGGAGATCGACGGCGCGCTGGAGCAGGGGCGCACGCCGATCGTCGTCGGCGGCACCGGCCTCTACCTGCGCGCGGCGCTGACGGAGCTGTCGCTGAAGCCGCCGCCGCCGCAGGGCGCGCGCGAGCGCTGGACCGCCGAGCTGGAGCTGGTCGGCGCCCCGGCGCTGCACGCGCGGCTGGCGGCGCGGGCGCCGTGGGCGGCAGAGACGATCGACCCCAACGACCGGCAGCGGATCGTGCGCGCGCACGAGCTGCTCGACGCCGGCGCGCTCGAACCGCCGTCTGAGGACGCGCCCGGCCCCTCGCAGCTGTGGACCGCCGAGGTGCGGCAGCCGACGGTGCTCGCGGGCCTGACGCTCGAGCGCGAGCAGCTGTACGCGCGGATCGAGGAGCGCGTCGACGCGATGATCGCGGCCGGCGCGCGCGAGGAGGTCGTGCGCGCCAACGCCGCCGGCGCGTCGGAGACGGCGCGCAAGGCGCTCGGCTTCGACGACCTGCTGACCGGCGACGTCGAGGGGATGAAGCGCCGCACGCGCAACTACGCCAAGCGCCAGCTGACCTGGATGCGCAAGCTGGCGGGCGTCGAGACGATCGACGCGACCGATCGCGACGCCGACGAGATCGCGGCCATCATCGATAACCTCCGCCGCCGGCAACCGCCCGTCCCAGACCCGTCCCAGACCCCGGAGGCAGCGTGAAGTTCGAGAAGTGGCAGGCGCTTGGCAACGACTACGCGATCGTCGAGGCCGACGCGCTCCCGTTCGAGCTGACCCCCGCCCGCATCCGCGCCTTCTGCGCCGCGCACTTCGGCGTCTTCGCCGACGGCATCCTGCTGCTGTCCAGAAGCGACGAGCCGGGCTACGTCGCGTCGCTGAAGATCTTCAACCCGGACGGCTCGGAGGCCGAGCTGTCGGGCAACGGCGCGCGCGAGGCGATCATGTACCTGCGCCAGCGCGGCTGGGTCGACAGCGACGAGTTCTCGATCATGACCGCGGCCGGTGAGATCCGCCCGTCGATCACCGGCCCGACGACCTGCAAGGTCGACATGGGCCGCGCGAAGCTGACCTCGAAGGACTTCCCCTCCGGCCCCGCCGACGGCGCCGCCGAGCTGACCGCCGACGGCACGACCTGGAGCTTCCAGCACGTCTCGATCGGCAACCCGCAGTGCTCGATCCGGGTCGATTCGGTGGAGGCGCTGGAGGCGCTCGACCTGCCCGCGATCGGCGGCGCGCTCGAGCATCACGAGCTGTTCCCCAACCGCACGAACGTCTCCTGGTACGCCGAGCTGGCGCCCGACCGCATCCGCGCGCGGATCTTCGAGCGCGGCGTCGGCGAGACGCTCTCCTCCGGCACCGGCGCGACCGGCGCGGCGGTCGCGCACGTGCTGCGCGGCGGCGGGGGCGACGATCCCGACCTCTCGACCGTCACCGTCGTGCTCGACGGCGGCGACCTCGAGGTCGAGGTCGCGGAGGACCTGCACGTGAACCTGACCGGCTGGGCCGTGCCCGTCTTCGCGGCCGAGCTGTCCGAGAACTTCCTGAAGGAGCTGCATGAGACCGAGTAAGCGACTCGACCTGATCCCGCCGTACCTCTTCGCCCAGCTGGAGAAGAAGATCGCCGAGAAGAAGGCGGCGGGCATCGACGTCATCTCGCTCGGCATCGGCGATCCCGACACGCCGACCTACGCCCCGATCGTCGCGGCGATGCAGAAGGCGGTCGCGGACCCCGGCACGCACCAGTACCCGTCGAACCGCGGGCGCGACGACTTCCGCCAGGCTGTCGCGGCCTTCTACGCGCGCCGCTTCGGGGTCACGCTCGACCCGGCGACGGAGATCATGCCGGCGATCGGCGCGAAGGAGTGCATCTTCAACCTGTCGCTGACCTTCCTCGACCCCGAGGACGTCGCGCTCGCCTCCGATCCCGGCTACCCGGTCTACACCGGTGGCCCGCTGCTGGCCGGCGCGAGCGCCGTGCTGATGCCGCTGAAGCCGGAGCTGGGCTTCGCGCCCGACCTCGACGCGATCTCCGACGCCGACGCGCAGCGCGCCAAGCTGCTGTTCATCAACTACCCGAACAACCCGACCGGCGCGATCGTGCCGGAGGGCTTCTTCGAGAAGGTCGTCGCGTTCGCGAAGCAGCACGACATCCTCGTCGTGCACGACAACGCCTACAGCGAGACGACGTACGACGGCTACGAGGCGCCGTCGTTCCTCTCGACGCCCGGCGCCAAGGAGGTCGGCGTCGAGGTCTTCTCGCTCTCCAAGGGCTACAACATGACCGGCTGGCGGGCGGCGGCGATCGTCGGCAACGCCGACGCGATCGCGGCCTACTGGAAGCTGAAGAGCAACGTCGACTCGGGCCTGTTCGAGGCCGTCCAGCTCGCCGCCGTCGAGGCGCTCTCGCCCGCGGTCGACAACGACGTGGCGGCGATGAACGCCGTCTACACGCGCCGCCGCGACCTCGTCGTCGAGGCGCTGACGGCCGCCGGCGTCGACGTGAGAGCGCCCAAGGGCACGATCTACGTGTGGGCGCCGATCCCCGCCGGCTACGACTCCTCGGCCGCCTACTGCGAGCACGTGCTGGAGCAGGCCGCCGTCGTGATCTCCCCGGGCGGCGCCTACGGCGCCAGCGGCGAGGGCTTCTTCCGCATCTCGCTCACGACGCCCGACGACCGCCTGCTGGAGGCGGTCGAGCGGATCAAGAGATTGGGCTGACTTCGTCAGCACAGCGAGTTCCACGCCGGCGCGCCGCACTGCGTCGCGTCGGTGGGAACTCGCGGGCGAGGGCTGGCGCGCTGAGGGGTCAGAGCGCCGCCTGCAGATGGTGCGTATCGCCACAAGCGGTTAGGCCGTCACGCACCATCCGCACCTCTTGAAGGGGGATCTTCATGAGCGGCATGTCCCTGCGCAAGCGCGCGGCTCTCGCCGGCGCGCTCAGCGCTGCCCTCATCGTCGTCGGAGCGCCGCCCGGCGCGCTCGCCCAGGAACCGGACTGGGCCACCGATCCTGCCGTCCAGCAACGTGTCGAGACGTTGATCGGCCAGCTCACCACCGAGGAGAAGGCCGACCTCGCGACCGGCAGAATCAACAACTTCTACGGCTTCTACAACAACCCGATCGAGCGGCTCGGGATCCCGGCCCAGACGATGGCCGACGGTCCCGTCGGCGCTCGCATCGCGAACCCGAACGTCAACGGCCAGCGCTCGACCCAGCTGCCGTCGGCGAGCGCGCTCGGCGCGACCTTCTCGACCGAGCTGGCCGACGCCTATGGCGGCCTGATCGCCGACGAGGCATTCGCGACCGGCCACAACGTGCTGCTCGCGCCATCGCTCGACATCGCGCGCGACGCCCGCTGGGGCCGCGCCTTCGAAGGCTTCAGCGAGGATCCGCTGCTGAACGGCACGCTCGGGTCCGCCTACGTCTCCGCGGTCCAGAGACGGCCCGTGATCGCGACGATCAAGCACTTCATCGCCTACAACCAGGAGACCGAGCGCTTCAGAGTCTCCGCGCAGGTCGACGACCGCGCGCTGCACGAGATCTACGGCCGGCCGTACGAGATCGCCGTCGCGGCCTCCAGACCGGGCGCCGCGATGTGCTCGTTCAACCGCATCAACGAGGTCTACGCCTGCGAGAACCCGCTGATGAACACGCTGCTGAAGGGCGAGTACGGCTTCCGCGGCTTCATCATGAGCGACTACAACGCGACGCCGAGAAACACGGCGAGAGCGGCCAACAACGGGCTCGACCAGGAGCAGCCGGGCGACCAGGGACCGGGCAGCGCCAACTTCGGCGCGAGACTGGTCGCGGCCGTCCAGGCCGGCGACGTGCCGGTGTCGCGGCTCAACGACATGGCGCGCCGGATCCTGCGGCCGATGATCGGCCTCGGGCTGTTCGAGAACCCGCCGCTGATCAGACCGCTGCCGCAGAGAGAGCACGGCCAGATCGCGCGCTCGATCGCCGCGCAGGGCATGGTGCTGCTGAAGAACGAGCGCCGCGCGCTGCCGCTGAGACCCGACCCCGACGCGCTCACCAGCATCGCGGTGATCGGCCCCGACGCCGACAACGCCTCCGCACAGGGCGGCGGCTCCTCCGTCGTCAGACCGACCTACACCGTCAGCCCGCTCGACGGCATCAGAGCGCGCGCCGGAAGCGACGTCAGAGTGACCTACGCCGCCGGCACCGACGGCATCACCGAGGGCGACCTGCTGCCCGGGCCCGCGCCCGTGCCGTCGACCGTCCTGCGGCCGAGCGACGGGGCGCCGGGCGACCGCGGCCTCTCCGCGCAGTACTGGCCGAACACGACGTTCTCGGGCGATCCGCAGATCAGCCAGACCGACGTCGGCGTGAACGTCAACTGGGGCTTCTACAACTTCCCCGGGTTCAACGCCGCGTCGCCGAAGGTGCCGACGCTGCGTGAGACGCGCGGCCTCGCGACGAGCGACCTGTCGGCCCGCTGGACCGGCTCGTTGATCGCTCCGGCGACCGCCGAGTACACGCTCGGCCTGACCGCCCGCGGCGACGCGACGCTGCGACTCGACGGCGACGTCTTCGTCCAGCACACCGGCGCGCTGTCGTCGATCGGCAGAACGATCAGACTGACCGCCGGGCAGCCGCACACGGTGCGGATCGACTACTCCGCCGCGCGCGAGAGCACGTACCAGGGCGGCCAAGTGCGCTTCTTCTGGCAGCACCCGGACGACGTCGTCTCGCCCGCGATGAGCGACGCCGTCGCCGACGCGCGCGCCGCCGACGTGGCCGTCGTCGTCGTGCGCGACTACGAGAGCGAGGGCCCGGGCGACCGCCCGTCGCTCGACCTCCCGAAGGAGCAGGATCAGCTGATCCGCCGCGTGGCGCGCGTCAACCCGCGCACCGTCGTCGTGATCGAGACGGGCGCGCCGACGAAGACCTCGACGTGGGAGGAGGACGTGCGCGGCATCGTGCACGCCTGGTATCCCGGTCAGGAGCAGGGCAACGCGATCGCCGACGTGCTGTTCGGCGACGTCAACCCGTCCGGCAAGATGCCGGCGACGGTCCCGGTCGACGAGACGCAGACGCCGACCTCGACGCTGGAGCAGTTCCCCGGCGTCAACCTGCTCGCGCAGTACTCCGAGGGCATCTTCGTCGGCTACCGCGGCTACCAGCGCCGCGGCATCCAGGCGGCCTACCCGTTCGGCTTCGGGCTCTCCTACACCACCTTCGCGTACAGAAGACTGCGCGTGAGAGGCGGCGCAGGTGACCCGCAGGTGACGTTCACCGTGAGAAACACGGGCAGACGCGCCGGCACCGAGGTCGTGCAGGTGTACGTCGGCCGGCTGCCGACGAGATTCGTCGCGACGCCGCCGAAGCAGCTCGCCGGCTTCACGCGCCTGACGCTCGCGCCGGGTGCCAGAGCGCGCACGTCGGTGACGATCCCGCGCAGCGCGCTGTCGTACTGGGACAGCGGCGCTCAGCACTGGGTGACGCCGTCCGGCCGTGTGCCGGTCTACGTCGGCGGTGACTCCGACGACGCGGCACTGGCAGGGGTGATCAATGTCAGATAGCGGGCTTCGCGCTTAATTGAACGTACGAGTTCGTGGCGCGCGCGGGGGTCCGCGCGCGCCACGCGCATGGTGCCGATCGCAACGAGGTGGATAGACCGCTGCGCACCATCCGTACCTCTTGAAGGGGGAACTTCATGAGCGGCACGTCCCTGCGCTCTCGCGCGGCCTTGGCCGGTGCGTTGAGCGTTGCCGTGATCTTCGTCGGAGCGCCGTCCGCGGCGCTTGCCCAGGCACCGCCCTGGGACGCCGACCCCGCTGTCGAGCAGAGAGTCGAGCAGCTGCTCGACCAGCTCACGACCGAGGAGAAAGCTGATCTCGCCACCGGCGAGCTGAACAACTTCTTCGGCTTCTACAACAACCCGATCGAGCGAGTAGGCATCCCCGCGCAGCCGATGGCCGACGGCCCGATCGGCGTCCGCGTCGCCAACCCGGAGATCGACCGCAGAACGACGCGCTTCCCGTCCGGCACCGCGATGGGCGCGACGTGGAACCCGGCGCTGGTCGAGCAGGTCGGCGCCGCGATCGGCGACGAGGCGTTCCACACCGGCCACAACACGCAGCTCGGCCCGAGCGTCGACATCCCGCGCTCGCCGCTGTGGGGCCGCGCCTTCGAGGGCTACGGCGAGGATCCGCTGCTGAGCGGCACGATCGCCTCCGGCTACATCAACGGGATCCAGTCCAACCCGGTGATGGCGACGATCAAGCACTTCGTCGGCTACGTGCAGGAGACCGACCGCTTCACCTACGACGCGCGCGTCGACGACCGCACGCTGCACGAGATCTACGCGAAGCCGTACGAGCTGGCGATCCAGAACTCGCATCCGGGCGCGGCGATGTGCGCCTTCAACAGAATCAACGGCGTCTACGCCTGCGAGAACCCGCTGATGAACACCCTGCTGAAGGGCGACTACGGCTTCAGAGGGTTCGTCATGAGCGACTACAACGCGACGCCGAGCACGGCGCGCGCCGCCAACAACGGGCTCGACCAGGAGCAGCCCGGCGACCAGGGACCGGACAGCGCCAACTTCGGCGCGAGACTGGTCGCGGCCGTCGCGGCCGGTGACGTCTCAGAAGGCCGCCTCGACGACATGGCGCGCCGGATCCTGCGCCCGATGGTCGGGCTCGGCCTGTTCGAGACGCTGCCGAGAGCCGACCGCGCCTTCGACGCCGACGCCCACTCGGCGCTCGCGCGCCAGGTCGCGCAGGAGGGCTCGGTGCTGCTGAAGAACGAGCGCAGAGTGCTGCCGCTGAGACCGGGCGGACGGCTGCGCAGCCTCGCCGTGATCGGCCCCGACGCCGACAACGCCTCGGCGCAGGGCGGCGGCTCGGCCGTGATCCCGTTCGCCACGCGTGAGATCAGCCCGCTCGCCGGGATCAGAGCACGCGCCGGCGACAACGTCAGAGTGACCTACGCCGCCGGCACCGACGGCGTCAACGAGGGCGATCTGCTCGGCGGCCCGGTGCCGGTTCCGTCGACGCTGCTGCGGCCTGCCGGCGGCGGCGCCGCCGACCGCGGCCTGCACGCCCGCTACTGGACGAACACGACGTTCGACGGCGCGCCGAAGGTCGACCAGACCGATCCCGAGGTGAACGTCAACTTCGGCTTCCAGAACTGGTTCAGCGCCGCCTCGCCGAAGGCGACGCAGTCGGCGACCGTCGCCGCCTTCGCGGCCAGAGGCGACTTCAGCCTCACCGGCAGCATCTCGGCCCGCTGGGAGGGCAATCTGATCGCGCCGGCGACCGCCGAGTACACGCTCGGGCTGACCGCCCGCGGCGACGCGACGCTGCGGATCGACGGCGAGGTCTTCGCGACGACCAGCGGCGACAGAGTCGTCACCGTCGGCAGAGCGATCAGACTGGTCGGCGGCGAGCCGCACACGATCCGGATCGACTACAGCGCAGCCGCGCTGAACGGCTACCAGGGCGGCCAGGTGCGCTTCTTCTGGCAGCACCCGGAGGACGTGCTGAGCCCGGCGATGCGTGACGCCGTCGCCGACGCGCGCGCTGCCGACGCGGCCGTGGTGGTCGTGCGCGACTACGAGACCGAGGGCGCCGCGCGCGAGGCCGACAGACCGACGCTCGACCTGCCGAAGGAGCAGGACCTGCTGATCCGCGCGGTCGGCCGCGCCAACCCGAACACGGTCGTCGTGGTCGAGACCGGCGCGCCGTCGAAGACCTCGACGTGGGAGGACTCCGTCGGAGCGATCCTGCACGCGTGGTATCCCGGCCAGGAGCAGGGCGGCGCGATCGCCGACCTGCTCTTCGGCGACGTCAACCCGTCCGGCAAGCTGCCGGCGACGGTGCCGGCCGACGAGGGTCAGGTGCCGGGCATCGAGGTCGACGACGTGGTCGACTTCGACGAGGGCGTGTTCGTCGGCTACCGCGGCTTCGGCCAGCGCGGCCTGACGCCGTCGTATCCGTTCGGCCACGGCCTCTCGTACTCCAGATTCGCCTATCGCAGACTGCAGCTGAGAGGCGGAACCGGCGACGCGACGGCGACCTTCACGCTGCGCAACGCCAGCAACCGCGCCGGCAGCGAGGTCGCGCAGGTCTACATCGGCCGGCTGCCGACGAGATTCGTCGCGACGCCGCCGAGACAGCTGGCCGGCTTCGTGCGCGTGCCGCTGGCGGCGAGACAGAGAGAGCGCGTGACGGTGACGATCCCGCGCCGCTCGCTGTCGTACTGGGACAGCGGCTCGCAGCACTGGGTGACGCCGGCCGGCCGCGTGCAGGTGTACGTCGGCTCGTCGTCGGAGGACGTCCGGCTGGCGGGGGTGGTGAACGTCAGATAGGTGCCTGAAGCGGTTCCCGCGGGTCGTCGCGTCCCCACTAGACTGGTCAGCAGATGACGACGACCCGCAGCCGCAACGGGCGCTTGAACGAGACGCCTGCGAATGAGAGATCGACCGCCGGGCGCGCGCGCCAGCGCGCCTACATGATCGCGGCGCTGGAGGAGGGCGACGACCTCTCCGAGCTGCAGGAGCTGCTGCGCACCGCGGGTGTCGCCGTCGTCGGGCAGACCGTCCAGCACATGGAGAAGCCGCATCCCAACACCTATCTGGGATCCGGCAAGCTCGAGGAGCTGAAGGCGGCGCTGAAGGAGTCAGGCGCCAACGTCGTCGCATGCGACGACGAGCTGAGCCCGCGCCAGGAGCGCAACCTCGAGAGAGCGCTCGACACGCCGGTCGTCGACCGCACCACGGTGATCCTCGACATCTTCGCCGGCCACGCCCACTCGGCCGAGGGCAAGCTGCAGGTCGAGCTGGCGCAGCTGGAGTACAACCTCGCGCGCATGCGCGGGCTGTGGACCCACCTCGAACGGCTCGGCGCCGGCGTCGGCACGCGCGGCCCGGGCGAGTCGCAGATCGAGACCGACCGCCGCCTCGCGCGCGATCGCATCACGGCGCTGCGGCGCAGACTGGAGCGCGTCAGAGGCTCGCGCGAGACGATGCGCGCCGAGCGCGCCCGTGCGCAGCTGCCGACGGTCGCGCTCGTCGGCTACACGAACGCCGGCAAGTCGACGCTGCTGAACAGACTGACCGGCGCCGAGGTCGGCGTCCGCGACCGGCTCTTCCACACGCTCGACCCGACGACGCGCTCGTACAAGCTCGGCGGTCGCGACTACCTGCTGACCGACACGGTCGGCTTCATCCGCAAGCTGCCGCACCAGTTGGTGCAGGCGTTCGGAGCGACGCTGGAGGAGACGCGGCTGGCCGACCTGCTGCTGCACGTCGTCGACGCCTCCGCGCCCGAGGAGGAGCTGAACGAGATGATGCGCGCCGTCGACTCCGTGCTCGAGGAGCTGGGCGCCGACGAGCAGCCGCGCATGCTGATCCTCAACAAGGCCGACGCGCTCGACGACGACGGCCGCCACGACGTCCAGCTGCGCCACCCCAGAGGCCTGCTGGTCTCGGCCCGGACGGGCGAGGGGCTGGAGGCGCTCGGCGAGCGGATCGAGGAGGAGTTCGAGCGCCGCCTGCGCGACGTCGAGCTGCTGCTGCCCTACAGCGAGGGCGGCAGACTTGCCGAGCTGCACGAGATCGCCGGCGACCTCGTGCGCGAGGACACGCCCGAGGGCGTGCGCGTCACGGTCAGACTGCCGGCGACGGTCGCCGCCCGCTTCGAGCGCTACGCCGTCAACGGGCAGCCGGCTTCGTGAGCGCCCTCCCGCTGAAGCGCCTGCACCCTGACGCGGTGCTGCCCCGCCGCGCGCACGACGGCGACGCCGGGCTCGACCTCCACAGCGTCGAGGCGCTGACGCTGGCGCCGGGCGCGCGCGCCGCCGTCGGCACCGGACTGGCGGTCGCGATCCCGCACGGCCAGGCCGGCCTCGTGCTGCCGCGCTCCGGGCTGGCGCTGAAGAGAGGGATCGCGCTCGTCAACGCGCCGGGCCTGATCGACGCCGGCTACCGCGGCGAGCTGCGGGTGCTGCTGCTCAACACCGACGCGCAGGAGCCGTGCGAGATCGCCGTCGGCGATCGCATCGCCCAGCTCGTGCTGATCGCCGTCGAGCTGCCGCAGACCGTCGAGGTCGACGAGCTGCCCGACAGCAGTCGCGGCAGCGGCGGCTTCGGCTCCAGCGGCAGCTGAGCGGTTCGGCAGCGACGTTTCCCGGTCGCGCCGACGTGCCATCCTGATGGGATGCGCCGCGACGCGACCGAGGCCGACGCCGACGCCGGATCGCCGCACGACGAGTGGGCGCCGCCGCTGCTGAGCCGGCGTCCCTACCGCACGCTGGTCGCGCTCGCGCTCGTGTTGGTGACCGGCGGCGCGCTCCTGCTCGGCCTCTTCCTGCTCGTCTTCGAGCCCGACGCGTGGCAGGCCGGCGTCGCGCTGCTGATGCTGTTCTGCCTGCCGTTCGCGGTGCGGCCGGTCGAGCTGGGCCGCTGGTCGGCGAACTGGCTGCGCTGGCCGGAGATGGTCGCTTTCGTGCTGCTGCTGGCGGTCGCGATCGGGCTCGGCGTGCGCGGGCTCGCGCACGGGATCGCATTGCTGGACGAGCGCGACTGGACCGGCGCGACGCCGCTCGAGATCGCCTTCTGGCTGGGGGAGGGGACGGCGGCGCTCGGCGGCGCCTTCTTGCTGCTGGCGTCCGTCCCGCTGCCGCTCCCGCGCCGGGCGGCGCGCTGGGCGCTCGCCGCGCTCGCGGTCGTCGTCTCGGCGTGCGGGCTTGCGACCGCGGTCGTCTACGCCGGACCGGACGGCTGCGGCAGCTTCGCGGTCGACCGCGAGCGCTGGCTGGCCGGCGCCGTCGATTCGCCGAGCGGCGACGACCGCGACCGCGAGCGGATCGCCGACGCGATCGTCCGCTGCGACGCGCTCGACGGCATGACGATCGCCGAGGTGCGCGCCGCGCTCGGGCCCGAGGCCGAGGGGGACCCGGACATCGGAGCGCACACGCGCGGGTGGCCGGTCGGCTGGGTCAACGACGGGATCGGGCCCGGCGACGAGCAGTACCTCGAGGTGCAGTTCGCCGACGGCCGCGTGGCCGAGGCGTCGCTGCGCTACGACGAGTACGCCGACGACTGAGGGGCGCGCGCGACGCCGTGGCGTCTCGCGCGCCGCGCGCCGCGTCGAGTCGCGCCCCGCGCCGCGCCGACGTGGCGCGACGCGGGCTCGCGCTCAGCCTCTGCTCGGACGCGCCGCCTCGAAGGCGGCCTTCACGTCGGCGGCCTCCTTGCCGAGCGCCTTCGCGACGGCGGCGTAGAGCGCCGTCTCGCGCGCGTCGTGCTCGGCTCTGTGGGCCGCCTCGGCCTTCGTCAGCGCCGCGCGCACCTCGGCCTCGCTCTTCGACAGCCCGCTCGCGAGCGCGGCGACGAGCGCGCTGTCATCCGGTCTGCCGGCGGGTCTGCCGGCCGGTCTCCCCGCGGGGCGCCCGCCGTCGCGCGCACCGTCGCGATCGGGCCCGCCGGCGCCGCGCTGCGGCCGGTTGGCGTCGAGGATCTTCTGCACCGCGGCGGTCTCGACGCCGAGCGCCTGCGCGAGCGCGGCCGCATGCCCGGCGCCGCGGTCGCCACGCGCTCTGGCACTCGATCTGTCAGCCGGACGCGCGCCCTCGACGGCGGCCTTGAGCTTCGCCTCGGTCACGCCGAGCGTCTCGGCGACGGCGGCGAGGTCGTGCGGCGCGCCGGGGCCGCCGCGCCCGGGACCGCCGGGACCGCCCGGCCCGCGGCCGTCGGCAGGGCGCTCGGTCGTCGTCGTTCCGGTCGACGCGCTGTCGTCGGCGGCGCCGGCGACGGCGACCGTGGTGCCGCCGACGGCGACGGCCGCGGTGGCGGCCGCGACGGTCAGGCGGCTGCGGGAGAGCTTGAGCATGCGGGGACCTCGTGGATCGGTTGTGGTGACCGCCACACCGTCCCGCCGCACGCTGAGCAGGCTGTGGCGAGAGGCTGAGAAGGCGCTGAGTGCGGGCGAGGCGAGCGAGGAAGCAGCGCGGGTCGTATGCGCGTGTCGGATCCTCGCTCGCCTGACGATCGGCGCTCACAAGGGGAGTTGGGCGCCGGTCTCGCCCGAAGGACCGGCCGAGGGGGGTTTCAGCCTGTCCGCCGTTGGAACATATTCCGCCGCGTCGACCTGAATCCAGAGCCTGCCGGCGATTACTTACGCGCAGGCATACGCGTCACGCCGCCTGCTGTCCGTAGCGGAGGCGCCAGACCCGCAGGAGCGGCTGGAGCAGCCGTGGAAGCGTTCCGCCGGCTGCGAGCAGGCGCTGCGTCGAGCGGTTGGGATCGTGTGCGCGCACGCTGTCCTTGGTGAGGTACATCGCGATCATGCCCGCGACGATCACGCCATGTCGGTGGTGGTTCGGCAGCCGCATCGCGCGCGCGGCCGACTCGACGATGCTCGTTTCGATCCGCTCGACCGCGTGGCGCTCGTCTGGATAGTGGGCGACGTAGCTGTGGTTGCCGGTCGCTGCGTCCTCGGCGCGGTCGACATAGCTGTCGAGCATCGTGGTCGTGAGCGAGATCCACGGCCAGTACGCGTCGCGGACCGCGAGCGCGTCCGCTGGTCTTGCGCTCGGATCGGCGGCGACGGCGAGCAGCGCGTGGACCACGAGTGACGCGCTGGCCGCGCCGCTGAGTTCGAACCACGCCAGGCGCTCCTCGCCGGGGAACTCCTCCCGCGCCCAGGCACGCAGGGCAGCGTCGCGTTGCTCGGCGTCGACCAGGTGGTTGAGTGCGAGCACCTGCGCGCGCCATGCCTCGACCGCGAGCATCTCCCGGACGAGCGGGAAGGAGGGCAGCGAAGCGCAGCCGTCGCGGCACGTGACGACCAGGTCGTGCAGGTAGCCGCCGTCGTCGCTGGCGGTGTGGTGCTCGTACCAGTCGCTCAACGGCCGCCGAGTGTCGAGCGCGTCGACGAGGGCGAGGTGCAGTTGCCGGCCGTTGCGCTCGGACGGAGCCGATTCGTGCACGGTGTCGAGGTAGTCCCAGATGATCTCGTACGCGACCAGCAGGTCGAGCAGCGTCCGGTCGCGGGCGCGCGGCAGCGCGGCGAACAGCGCAGCACCGTCTGTGTGGCCTCTCTTGGTGTCCAGCGCGGTCAGCGCCGCGCGGCGCAGCGCCGCGTCGGGGATGTCGCTCGCGCGGCGCCTCCACCGGGCGGCCGCTCTCGAGACGCGCGGTTGAGCCCACGCGAGTTGGCGGGTCGCGGTGCGCACGAGCGCCGCGCACTGGGCCGCGGAGAGCGGCAGAGGATCTCTGCTGGCGGGTGACATCCGCGCAGCGTAGGAGCGGCGGATCGCTCCATGTGCGCGCTCAGTGCGCCGGTGCAGGTTCCGGCCCGACCCGCACCGCGAGCAGCCCAGGAATCGCGAGGATCGCCAAGGCGACGAGCAGGACGATCGCGAGCATCGCGACGGCGATCAGCAGCGCCGGTTCGTAGAAGACGGGGAAGCCCGTGACGGCCCGCAGGGCGCGGCTGAGCATCACCTGTCCGCCGAGTCCGAAGATCGCACCGGCGAGGCAGCCGCTGCCGAGCAGCGTGCCGCTCTCCAGCAGCAGCGCGCGCCACAGCTCCGGCTGGCTGAAACCGTCGGCCTTCAACCCTGCGAGCGTCGGCCGTCGCTGCCAGATCACCCCGCCCATCGCGGTCGCCATCGCGAGGATCGCCGCACCGAGCACCAGCGCAGAGATCTGCGTCAGGCGTTCGAGCCCGGCGCGTGCTTCGGCGAAGTGACGCTGCTGGCGCTCCTCCGCCGTCTCCAGCACGACCGGCAGCGATTGCCCGATCGACTCCGCCAGCGCCCGTCTGACGGTCGCTGGATCGGCGTCCGGTTCCGTCGCTATCTGGAGCGCGCTGGGTCTGTCGGTGCCCCACGCGCGCGTGGCGTCCTCAGCGTTGAGGATGATCGCGCCCGGCGGCCAGCCGAGGTTCGTCGTCAACGCCGCGACACGCAGTCTGGTCGGGTTCGGCGAGGGCAGTTCGAACCAGTCGCCGACGTCGACGCCGGCGTCATCGGCAACCGCCTCGGAGAGCGTGATCCAGCCGCCGTCGCGAATCCGATCGGTCGCCTCCTCGACGTTCCCGTCGGCGAGCTGGCGCGGTGGGATCGGCGCGTCGGCGTCGACGGGCGGGCCGAGCACCCACGTCCGCCGATCGCCGAGGTCGAGGAACTCGCCGCGATACTCGCGGACGGCGGCGACCCCCGGTACCGCCTCGATGCGCTGAAGGTCGAGCGCATCGACCTCGAACGGCGTCGTGGCGAACGCGTTGGGCTCACCCGGGAAGGTGGCCCACACATCGGCGTTGGCGTCTATCTGGCGGGCGGAGGTGTCGAGGCCGCGCAGCAGGTCGCGATGGGCACCGCCGATCGCGACGCTCGCGAAGACTGCGACCGCGCCGGTCGCGGCGAGCGCGAACATCCGCGTCCGGGAGGCGCGCGAGCGCAGCTCCATTGCGGCGAGGGCCGGAACGGCACTCTTGACGAATTGGCCGGCCCATCCGAGCGCCGCGACTCCCGCCTGCATCAGCAGCGGCAGCAGGAACAGCAGCGCGGCGGTCATCAGCACCATCCCGCCAAGCGCCGCCGCCGGCGCCAGCAGCAGGACGACCCCAGCGCCGAGCAGGCAGCCCGCGCCTGCCAACGCGAACGCCGCCGACGCTCGACGGGGGCGCTGCGAGGCGTCTGCGTGCTCATTGGGACGGCGCGTGAAGATCTCGCGGATCGGCGCCAGCACGGCGATGCAGGCGGCGACCAGGGCGGCGGCGATCGCGGCCGCGAAGCTCGTCCAGTCGACGATCCGCTGTGAGCCGATCGGGAACGCGAAGCCGAGGTAGCCGGGAACCGAACTGAAGAGGTGGCGCGAGAGCTGGTCACCGATCAGCAAGCCGATCACTGCGCCCGCCGCGCCGAGCATGACCGCGTCGAACAGCATCACCTTGACGACCACCGCGGGCGTGTGGCCCGCGAGTCGCAGATCGGCGATGAAGCGACGGCGCTTGGGCACCGTCAGCAGGACCGCGCTCAGGGCGAAGAGGAAGCCGACGAGCGCGGCCAGGAGCGAGAAGAGCGCCGTCGACTGGTTGGTCGGCATCGACGCCTGCTGGAAGGTCGCGACGTCAGCGTCGGCATCTGCGACGGTGAGCGTTCCGCCCGCGAGCCGTTGAAGGCCGCGGCGCGCTTCGTCGTCGCGTCCCGGCAGCGGTTGCACGAAGATCCGTGAGACTCTGCCGGGCAGGCCGCTGATCGCCTGCACGTAGGAGAGCGGCGCGATCGCGACCGGGCTGTGGACAAGGTCCCCGATGTCCCCGGCGTCCAGCCGGCCGCCGAGCGTGGATGCGACGCGCCCGGCACCGGTCTCGATCTCCAGGGCGCCGCCGAACGTGACCCCGACCGTTTGCGCGACCGGCGCGGTCAGGCCGATGGCGCGCTGGCCGGCCAGCCGGTCCGACGCGAACGGTTGCAGCAGCGGGCCGCCGAATCTCGCAAAGCGCGGGTCGCCCCCGACCAGCAGCAGCGGCTGCTGTCCCCGCGGGCCGTGCACGATCACGCGCGCCTCCAGCACCGGCGCGGCATCGTCGACGCCGGGCAGCGCACGGACGCGCGCGAGCAGTTCGTCGCTGAACCCCTCCGGCCCGCGCGCCGTGAGCTGGAAGCGGGCGTCGCCGACGATCCCGCTCGTCAACTGGCGCAGCGACCCAGTCAGACTGGTGTTGGCCACGAGCGAAGCGAACACGAGCGCGACGCCGACGGCGATGCCCGCGACCGCGAGCAGCTCCTGAACGAGTCGCTGCGGCAGCCGCACGCGGTAGAGGTGAAAGATGTTCGACAGCCGCATGGGGAGCTTCCAGGTGGGTCAGCTCTGCGGGAGAGCCGGGGCGCGCTCGGGGGAGTACTCGCGCAGGCGCCCGTCACGCAGCTCGTGCACGCGGGTGGCATAGGCCGCCGCCTGCGGGTCGTGGGTCACCAGCAGCATCGCGACCTCATGCTCGCGACAGAGGCGGGTCAGCAGCCGGAGCACCTCGTGGCTGCGTTCGCCGTCGAGGCTGCCGGTCGGCTCGTCGGCGAGCACCAGGCTCGGTTTCGTCGACAGCGCTCGCGCGATCAGGACCCGCTGCCGCTCACCGACCGAGAGCTGCTCGGCACGATGCCGAAGGCGATCCTTGAGTCCCAGCTCGATCAGCAGCGGCGTCACCTGCTTTCGCGCTCTGCGCCAGCCCGTTCTGTTGTCGAGCAGCTTGAGGGTCGCGTTGTCGAGCGCGGAAGCGCCGTCCATCACCTCGATCTCCTGCCGCACGAACCCCATCTCTCGCCGGCGGTACTGAGCTGCGTCGCGCGCGGAGAGCGCCGAGACGTTGCGGCCGGCGACGTAGACGGCGCCGCTGTCGGGCGTCAGCATCGCGGCGATCAGCTTCAACAGCGTCGACTTGCCCGATCCGCTCGGCCCGTACAACGCGACCAGCTCGCCGCGGTCGACGTGCATCGAGACGCCGTCGATCGCGCGGACGGTCTCACCGCCCGGCGCGGCGTAGTGCTTGACCAGCTCGCGGACCTCGAGCATCACGCCGTCTGCTGTCCGCCCGGGAAGTCGATCACGCGACCGCGCTCGGGTGGCGGCTCGGGCACGCCGAGCAGCAGCCCGCGGCTGAGCGTGAAGACTTCGTGGGCGTGCAGCATCGCCGGCATGTCCGGCACCGCCATCAGCACGCCGATCCGATCGTCGTCGGCCAACGAGCGCAGCAGCGCGACGACGCGCTCGCGATCGATCAGGTCAAGGCCGGCGGTGGGGTCGTCGAGCACCAGCAGCGAAGGCTCGCGCACGAGACCGTGGGACAGCGTGACCTGCATCCGCTCCGCATCTGCCAGATCGCTCCAGCGCGCCGGCGAGCACTCCTCCACGCCGATCCGCGCCATTGCCGCCAACGCCAGCCGCTTCACGGTTCGATGCCCGTGCAGACCGAGCAACGGCAGCCCGACGTAGTCGACCATCGTCAGCTCGTCGCTCGCCGGCCCGCTGCGTGACACCCAGCCGATCCGGCGACGGTGCAGCTCCGCGAGTTGGCTGGTCGAAAGGCGCGAGAGGTCGCGTCCCTCGAACGCGACGGTGCCCGAGTCGGGCGCCTCCAGCCCGGCAGCGACCTTCATCAACGTCGTCTTGCCGCCGCTGCGCGTGCCGTACACCGCGACGAAGTCACCAGCGTTCACTGTCAGCGACGCCTCGCGCAACACGGTGATCTCGTGCAGCCCGCGCACGTAGCGCTTTGAGACAGCTTCGAGTGCCAGCAGCGTCATCGCACCTGCTCCGACGACGCTGACGCGCGGCGTTCGAGCACGGCGCGGACGCGCTGCAGCCAGTCGATCGTGCCTTGGAGGCGGATCGCGCGCGCCTCGTCGATCAGCACAGAGGCGACCGATGGCCACGGCACGTCGACCCCAACCAGATCGCGCAGCGGAGCCCGGGTGAGGGAGGTCAGCTCTTCGACGCACAATCGCTCCTGCGCGATGACTTGTGTCATCAGATGACCGATGTCGCCCGGCTCCGCCAGGACGAGCTTGGCGTGCAGTTCGTCGCGCACCAACGCGCGCTCGCACGGCTCCCGCATCCAGCGCCGAAACTCGCTGCGACCCCGCTCCGTCGCCACGTACATCACCCGCGGCGAGCCGCGCCGCGTCGCCCCGAACGACTTCGGCCCCGACTCGACGATCTGATCGTCGTGCTCGAGCCGGTCGAGCACCCGGTAGACGACGGTGTCGGACAGCCCCAGGAACCCGAGCCGATCGTCGAGACGCTGCTGCAACTCGTAGCCATAGCCGGGCCGGTCGATCACCAGTCCCAACACCACGTGATTCGTCGACAGCATCGCCGCCCCCAATAGCTGCGCCCCTGAATTGGAAACGCAAGCGTATACGACCGCATGGCCGCCGGTGTAAGGTGATCGAAGCGATCCACCGCCTGCAGGCGGTCCTCGGGGCGAGGCACGGAACGCAGACGTCAGCTACAGGTCAGGGGAGTGAGCAGGGTGAGCAGCAACCGCCGTGGTTCGATCGCGCGAGCCATCGCGCTCGTCGCCGGAGCGATCGCGACGATCGCCGTCGTCGTCGGTCCGGCCGAAGCCGATCCGATCGCTCAGGCGGCTCGCACGCTCGACATCAACGAGCACGCCGACCTGCGACTGACGAGACGCTCCGGTTCGACGCTCTGGCACTCCGGCACCGCCACCGGCACGCTTCCAGGCAGCGTCTCGGCTCGCTTCGAGATGACCCTCACGAAGGTCACCGGCACCGTCACGATCCGACCGCGCAGCGGCGGATCGCTCACGATCAACGTCGTCGGCTACGCCAAGTCGGCCGGGGTCAACGCACGCTTCTCCGGCAACATGGCGGTCCGAAAAGGCACTGGCAGATACAAGAACGCCGTTGGCAGCGGCACGTTTGACGGCACTGTGAACCGCCGCAGCTTCAACGCCACCGTCACCGCGAAGGCCAAGCTCACCTACTGACACGGGACGGGCACGGTGCGCTCCCTGCTCCTCGGCGCGACGATCGCCGCGGTCGCGACCGCGATCACGGCGTCTGCGTCGGTCACGACGACCGCCGCTGACGCCGTGCAGCGCACGCCCGTCAGCCTTGTCGTCTCGCTCGACCACGATGCGAGACCGGGGGAGCCGACCGCGCTCAACCTTGGTCTGCGAATCGACCTGCGTCGCCAGCCGGCGCCGCTCACGATGGTCAGCCTGCGCTATCCCGCCACGATCGGCGTGACGACCAGCGGCCTCGGCATCGAACCCTGTCGCTGGCCGCCGTCGGACTTCGAAGCGGTCGTGATCGAGCTGACATCGCAACTCGGCTGCCCGCGCAACTCCGTCATGGGCGTCGGCACCGCGAGCGGACAGATACGGATGGACGGAACAGCGATCTCACGCGAGGTCGGCACCATCTCCGTCCACTCCGGTCCGCTCATCGGCGAACGGCTCCAGCTCGTCACGCTCGTCGACGGCGTGAACCCGATCGGCGCCCGCCTCGTGTTCGCCGGCGAGGTCCGTCCCGCATCCAAGCCCTACGGCGGCGAACTGACGCTCCGAATCCGCCCGCTGCCACCCAGCTGGCGCGCCAGCATCGCCCTCAGCGAGCTCGACCTCGCGATCGGCTCGCCCGAGATCGTCTACCACGACCGCGCCGGCGGCAAGACCATGCGCTACCGCCCCGACGGCATCGTCCTGCCCGCCCGCTGCCCGCGTGGCGCGTTCCGCTTCGCCGCGATGCTGCGGTTCGCGGACGGACGACGGATCGAGACGAGCGCCGTCGCCGCATGCCCGAGCTAGCGGCCGCGATGGTGCCGGCGCGCGCGCCGAGCGCACGGCGTCGCTGTCGAGCGCGCGCGGCTCGTCGGCTACCAGCGTCGTCTTGCCGGCGCCGGGCATCCCGGCGACGACCACGACGGCGGATGAACTCGGTGGCAGGAGCATCGCTCCACCGTGGGTCGCGCGTCGCGAGGTCCACCTCGTCGTCGTCGACGCGACGCCGGCGCAGGCGCGGGCCGGTCAGCGGGCGCGCGGGCGGATCGTGCGCGAGCGGGCGATGCGCCGCCACGAGCGGGGCTGGGCGGACGCGCGGGTCGAGCGCGAGCAGTGGACGACCGTCACGCGGCTCACGCGCTCAGCCGAGCGCTCTGAGGCGGTAGCCGACGCCGCGCACCGTCTCCAGCGCCCCGGCGCGGTCGCCGAGCTTGCGGCGCAATGACGAGACGACGACGTCGACGACGTTGGAGCCGCCGGTCCAGTCGGTGCCCCACACCTCCTGCAGCAGCGTCGCGCGCGGCACCGCCGCGCCTGAGCGGCGCTGGAGGCAGCCGAGCAGCTCCGCCTCCAGCCGCGTGAGGTCGACCGTCACGCCGTCGAGCTGCAACCGCCGCTCGTCGGGATCGACGCTCGCGGCCCCGGCGGCGACGCGCAGCTCGCGCTGGCCCAGCTCGTCGAGCCAGCCGTCGACCGACGCCGGCCCGAAGTCGACGCAGACGGTCTCCGGCTGCTCCTCCAGCGGCAGGTAGCCCATCACCAGCGAGCAGGTCTCGTCGGCGTCGTGGAAGTCGCGGGCGCGCGCGTACACGCGCCGCAGCTCGGGTCGCAGCTCGACGTACTTGCGCGTCACCTCGATCAGCAGCGCCGCGCCCGCGACCGAGCCGACCTCGCCGCCGGCGATGTAGCGCAGAAACAGCGCGCGCTGGTCGCGCGGCGGCCGCTCGCGCCGCAGGTGCTCGCGCCAGCGGCAGGCGACCGGATCGTCCTCCAGCAGCCGCGGGCTGACCGTGCGCGGCTCGACCAGCAGGGCGAAGCCGATCGCCGTGCCGTCGTCGTCGCGCGCGACGAGGAAGCCGTCGCGCGCCGCCTCCCACCAGCGCGGCAGCAGCTCGCGCTCGCCCGGCTCCATGTGGCGCCGGCCGATCTCCTCCAGCGCCGGCCAGTCGTCGGGCCGCGCCGGCTCGACCGCCTGCTCGCCGACGGCCGGCGGGAAGAAGACGCGCCGCACCGCCTGCTCCTCGATCAGGTAGAGCATGTCGGCCGTGTAGCGGCCGACGTCGCGCGGCGGCGCGCCGCGCAGCTCGCTCCGCAGCCGGCTCCACGCGGCCGCGCGCATGCGCCAGTAGGCGTCGGGGTTGGTCGCGCGCAGCAGCGCGCTGGTCGCCTCGCGGACGGTGTCGTGGACGACGAGCCCGTCATGGCCGATCACGACGAACGGCAGCCGGCGCAGACGCTCGAAGGTCGTCGCGGCGTCGTCGTCGGGCAGCATCGCCTCCAGCACCGACAAGGTCGTGCGGCGCGTCAGCGACGCCGCGTCGAGCGCCCGCCGCGTGGCGGGGTCGAGCCCGTCGAGGTAGAGCCGCGCCAGCTCCTCGCCGACGGCGCCGACCGCGATCGCGTCGAAGCGCAGCGTCGGGCGGTCGCGCAGCGCCTCCGCGGCCAGCTGGAGGCTGAGCGGGTGGCCGCGCGCGATCGCGTTGACGTGCGTCAACGCAGCATCGGCGACGCCGCGCTCGCGCAGCATCGCGACCGCGTCCTCGGGCGGCAGGTTGCCGAGCGCGAGCACGCGCAGCGCGGGCCCGTACGTCGTCCGCCACGCCTCGGCGGGCTGCTCGCGGCCGCCGAAGACGACGCGGACGTTGGCCGGCAGGGAGGGGACGAAGGTGCGGCAGAGCCACTGGTCGAGCGTCAGGAACAGCTCGTAGCCGTCGATCACCAGCACGACTCGCTCGGCCTGCGCGGCGAGCGCGTTCGCGACGTGCTGCGGGGACGGCGCGCCGTCAGGGTCCGCGCCGTCGCTCGCGCCGTCGGGGACGGCCCCCGTCAGCTCCGCGAGCGCCGTCAGGAAGGCGCCGCGCGTCGCGTAGACGGCATGCCCGTCCAGCTCGACGACGGCGGCGCCGCGTCCGCGCGCGGTGGCGGCGAAGGCATGCAGGAGGGTCGACTTCCCGACGCCGGCGAGCCCGTGCACGTAGGCGACGAGCGGGCCGCCCTCGTCGAGCAGCTCCGCCAGGGCATGCCGCTCCCGCTCGCGCCCGGCGAGTCGTGCGGCCCGGTCCTGCAGCAGTGCTCCTACCGATTGCGGCATCTCTGATGCACCAGGAAGCCATCCTACGCGGCCCCGGCCGCCCTGTCACGCGAAAGCGGCTGCCTCATCGAAGCCTCACAAACGCCTCAGAAACGACCGGGCGACCGCGCTTACGGTCCGCTCATCCACTGCCCGACCGCAAGGAGAGCGCCATGTCATCCATCCTCGACGAGACCCGCATCGAAGCGTTCGCCGGCCAGATCGTGACCGACGTCGGCGCGACGCTCGGCACCGCGCTGGTGACGATCGGCGACCGCCTCGGCCTCTATCGCGCGATGGCCGACGCGCAGCCGGTCAGCGCGGCCGAGCTGGCGGCGCGCACCAGCACGCACGAGCGCTACGTGCGCGAGTGGCTCAACGCGCAGGCCGCCGGCGGCTACGTCACCTACGACGCCGAGTGCGATCGCTACGTGCTGCCGGCCGAGCACGCCTTCGTGCTCGCCGACGAGCAGAGCCCGGTCGCGCTCGCCGGCATGTTCCAGTCGGCGGCGGCCGCCTTCGAGGGTCGCGAGCGGGTCGTCGAGCGCTTCCGCAGCGGCGACGGGCTCGGCTGGCACGAGCACCACCACGACCTCTTCGACGGCACCGGCCGGGCGTTCGGCGCGAACTACCGCGCCAACCTCGTGGCGGAGTGGCTGCCGGCGCTCGACGGCGTCGTCGAGCGGCTGACCGCCGGCGGCTACGTCGCCGACGTCGGCTGCGGCCACGGCGTCGCGACGATCCTGATGGCGCAGGCGTTCCCGGCCTCGACCTTCGTCGGCTACGACTACCACCTCGCGTCGATCGAGGCCGCGCGCGCCGCGGCCGCCGAGGCCGGCGTCGAGGACCGCGTCAGCTTCGAGGTCGCGCGCGCCGACGACTACCCGGGCGGCGGCTACGACCTGATCGCCTTCTTCGACTCGCTGCACGACCTCGGCGATCCGGTCGGTGCCGCCGCGCGCGCGTCGAGCGCGCTGGCGCCCGACGGCACCTGCCTGATCGTCGAGCCGTTCGCCGGCGACTCGATCGCGGAGAACCTGACGCCGCTCGGACGCTCCTACTACGGCTTCTCGACGCTCGTCTGCACGCCGGGCTCGCTGTCGCAGGAGGGCCGCGCCGGCCTCGGCACGCAGGCCGGCGAGCGACGACTGACCGAAGTGCTGAAGGCCGGCGGCTTCACGCGCGTGCGGCGCGCGGCCGAGACCCCGTTCAACCTGGTTCTGGAGGCGAAACGATGAGGGGAAGTCGATTTGACGTGATCGTGGTCGGCGGCGGCCCCGCCGGCCTCAGCGCGGCGCTGACGCTCGGCCGTGCGCGGCTGCGCGTGCTGGTCGTCGACGCGGGCGAGCCGGCCAACGCCGCCGGCGCCGGCATCGGCGGGCTGCTCGGCCACCCGGCCGAGGAGCCGGTGAGCACGCTGCGGGCGGCCGGCACGGCGCAGTTGCGCGAGCTGGTCGGCACCGTCGCGCGGCTCGACGGACGCGTGCGCGACGTGCGCGCCGTGCGCGGCGACGGCAGACGGTTCTTCGCCGTCGACGTCGACGGCGCGGTCCTGCGCGCCCGCGCGCTGCTGCTCGCCGGCGGGCTGCGCTACCTGCCGCCGGCGCTGCCGGGGATGGAGTCGCTGTGGGGCCGCTCGGTCTTCCACTGCCCGTTCTGCGACGGCTGGGAGTCGCGCGACCAGGTGATCGCCGTCTCCGACGAGGGCGCCAGGCTGGTGCGGCGCGCGCTGCTGCTGCGCGGCTGGAGCCGCGAGGTGGTCGCGGTCGGCCCGCTGTCGGTCGCCGACCGTGCCGAGCTGGCGGCGGCGGGCGTGCGCGTGCGCACGGAGCCGGTCGCGGCGCTGGAGGCCGATCCCGCCGACGCGACGCGCCTGCGCGCGATCCGCTTCGCCGACGGCTCGCGCGAGCGCGCCGACGCGCTCTTCGTGGCGCCGCGGTTGGAGCGTCACGACGCGCTCCCCGAGCGGCTCGGCTGCGCGCCGTCAGCGGAGCAGTCGGCGCTGCTCGCGGTCGACGCCGACGGTCGCACGAGCGTCCCCGGCGTCTACGCGGCCGGAGACCTCGCCGAGCCGGTCCGCTCGGTCGCCAACGCCGTCGGCAGCGGCTCGCGCGTCGGCAAGGCGATCGCGCTGGAGCTGCTGCGTCCGCTCGACCGCGAGATCGCGATGGAGCACGCGCTCACGCCGAACGTCGTCCGCCGCCGCACGCCGGCCCGGGTCTGAGACCGGGTCAGCGTGCGGCGGGGCGCGCGGGCTCCTAGAGCAGCCCGTTCGCCTCCAGGTAGGCCTGAGCGACCTCCTGCGGCGACTGCTTGTCGATCGCGACGGCGGCGTTCATTCTCTGCATCGCCTCCGTCGTCAGCTTCTGGCTGACGGCGTCGAGCGTGGCCTGGAACTCCGGCCCCTGCGCCTCCAGCACTCTCGTGGAGACGACCGGCGTGACGTTCTGGAAGCCGAAGACGTTTCTCGGATCCTCCAGCACGACGTATCTGCCGCCTTCCAGCTGCCCGTCGGTCGTGAAGACCTGCGCGACGTCGATCTTGCCGTTGTCGATCGCCTGGTACTGGAGGCCGATCGTCAGCGGCGAGAACTCCACGTCGGTGATCCCATACGCTCTCTCCAGCCCCGGGAGGCCGGTCGCGCGTCTGCGGAACTCCGGCGCCGCGCCGAGGCGGAAGCCCGGCACCTTCGTCAGGTCGCCGACGCTTCTGATGCCGTTTCTCTCCGAGTACTCCGGCGTCACCGCCAGCGCGTCGGTGTCGGTGAAGGGCGTCAGCGGCAGCAGCGTGAAGCCGTTTCTCTCCGCGTACGCCTTGCCGGCGGCGAAGGTCGCCTCGGCGTCCGGGTACGTTCTCGTGTCGCCGGCGACGACGTTGTTGAAGATCCCGATGTACTCGGGGTAGAGGTCGATCTGTCCGCTTCTGAGCGCTCTGTCGGCGATCTCGGTCGACCCGATGTTCTCCTTCAGGTCGACGGTGAAGCCTCTCGCCTCAAGCGCCTGCTTGTACAGCTGACCGAGCACGAACTGCTCGGTGAAGTTCTTCGTGCCGAGCGTGACGGCCTCTCTGCCCTCACCGGGCAGGGCGGCGCTCGTCTCCGTCCCGCCGGCGGTCGTGGCGGCGCTTGTGCTCGAATCGTCGTCGTCACTGCCACAGGCAGCGACCCCGAAGGCCAGCACGAGCGCGACGACGGCCATCAGCAGCGTGCGCAACGTTCCCTGCTTCACGTTGGGTTGTCCTTTCCTGGTTGGCGTACTCTCACCAGCACGTCCTCTCGTTCCCCCGGAGCGCGGGCCTCCTCTTCCCATGCTCCTCACGCCGTCTCCGTGCTCGCCGGCGGACCGACGACGGCGACGTCGCGGCGTTGCTCCGCGCGCAGTCCGCGCGGTGTCACCGCCCGCTGCAGCGCAGCGAACAGCAACTCGGCGACCAGTGCCAGCACAGCGACGCAGATCGCGGCCCCGAGCACGCCCGGGAGGCGGTACGTCGCCTGGTCGACGATGATGTCGCCGAGGCTGTGGGCCCCGGCGAGCGGCGCGAGCGTCGCGGTCGCGATCACGTACACGACCGCGGTGCGAATGCCCGCGAAGATCAGTGGCAGGGCGAGCGGCAGCTCGACCCGCAGCAGCACCTCGGTCGGCGTCATGCCCATCCCGCGCGCCGCCTCGACGGCGTCGCCGTCGACGCCGTCGATCGCCACGTAGGCGTTCGTCAGCATCGGCGGGACGGCCAGCACGATCAGCGCGACCATCACGTTGACGAAGCCGATCCCGAGCAGCGCGACGCCGATCGAGATCAGCGCCAGGCTCGGCAGCGCGCGGCCGACGTTGGAGATGTTGATCGCGGCGAACGAGCCGCGGTGCAGATGGCCGAGCCAGACGCCGAGCGGGAGCGCGAGCAGCAGCGCGATCCCCATCGAGGCACCGGTCAGCGCGAGGTGGTCGAGCGTCAGCTCCCACAGCAGCGACACGTTGTCGCGGATGAAGTCGAGCGCGTCGAGGAAGTCGTTCATCGCCGCACCGTCCGCGACCATGGGCTGATCGCCCGCTGGATCAGCACCAGCAGCGCGTCGGCGACGAGCGCGAGCGCGACGCAGAGGCCGCCGGCCGCCAGCAGCTCGGTGCTGAAGGTCTGCTGCAGCGCCGTGTAGATCGGATCGCCGAGCCCTTCGTCGACGACGAAGACGGCGATCGTCGCGAGGCTGATCACAGTCACCGTCGCGATCCGCAGGCCGGCGAAGATCGCCGGCAGTGCCAGCGGCAGCTCGACCTTCCACAGCAGCTGGCGCTCGGTCATCCCCATCCCGCGCGCGGCGTCGCGCACCTCCGCGGGCACGCCGGAGAGGCCGGCGAGCACGTTGCGGAAGAGGATCAGCAGCGTGTAGGAGACGAGCGCGATCTCGGCCGTCGTGCGCGTCAGGCCGGTGAAGGGCACCAGCAGCTGGAACAGCGCCAGCGACGGGATCGTGTAGAGGAAGCCGGTGACGACGACGATCGGCGTCGCCAGCCAGCCGCGGCGGTGGGCCGCGAGCGCGAGCGCGAAGGCGATCGCGGAGCCGATCCCGACCGCTATCAACGTCAGCACGATGTGCTGCAGCAGCGCCGGCTGGAGCGTGTCGGCCCAGTTGTCCTTCACCCAGCTCCAGCAGAAGAGCGCGTCGTCGTCGCGCTCACAGGCGCTGCCTCTGCCGAAGTCGGGGATGACGGGCTCGGACTGCGCGAAGACCGTCGTCATCGCGATCACTCCGGAGGGCGCAGTGCGTCGCTGATCAGTTCGAGCGAGACGAGGCCGGCGAGCCTGCCGTCGTCCTCGACGACGACGAGCGGGCGGTTGCGGTCGGCGACGACGAGCGAGAGCGCGTCGCGCAGCGAGGTCGCGCGGCCTGCGGTCGCCGCCAGCGGGTCGGCGTCCTCGACCGCGACGGGCTGGCCGTTGAGCCGCTCTATCGGCAGGCGTCCGATCGGCTGCTCGGCGCCGTCGAGCACGACCAGCTCGTCGGCGCCGTGGCGCTCGGCGCGCTGGCGCGCGTCGGCGGCCGGCTCGCCGACGCGCGCGACGGCGCCGTCGGCCAGCTGGATGTCGCCGAGGTGGCTGAGCGTCAGCCGCTTGAGGCCGCGGTCGGCGCCGACGAACTTGGCGACGAACTCGTCGGCGGGGGAGGCGAGCAGCTCGTCGGGGGTGGCGTACTGCGCCAGCTTGCCGCCCTCGCGCAGGATCGCGATGCGGTCGCCCATCTTGATCGCCTCGTCGATGTCGTGCGTGACGAAGACGACCGTCTTGCGGATCTCCGACTGCAGCCGCAGGAACTCGTCCTGCAGCCGCTCGCGGTTGATCGGGTCGATCGCGCCGAACGGCTCGTCCATCAGCATCAGCGGCGGATCGGCGGCAAGCGCGCGGGCGACGCCGACGCGCTGGCGCTGGCCGCCGGAGAGCTGCGAGGGGTAGCGGGCGCCCATCTCAGCCGGCAGCCCGACCAGCTCGAGCAGCTCGGCGACGCGCTGCTCGGTGCGGCCCTTGTCCCAGCCGAGCAGCTTCGGCACCGTCGCGACGTTCTGCGCGATCGTCTGGTGCGGGAAGAGGCCGATCTGCTGGATCACGTAGCCGATCTCGCGCCGCAGCTCGGCCGGCTTGCGCGCGGTCACGCTCTTGCCGTCGAGCAGGATCTCGCCCGAGGTCAGGTCGATCATGCGGTTGACGAGCCGCATCGCGGTCGTCTTGCCGCAGCCCGACGGGCCGACGAGGACGCAGATCTCGCCCGCGGGCACGGCGAAGGAGAGATCGTCGATCGCCGCTCTGTCCGCGCCGGGGTAGCGCTTGCCGACGTTGCGGAACTCCAGCGGAGCAGCGCCGGACATGGCTCCGGGGTAGGCCGTCGGCCCCTCGGACTGGGCGGTGTTCTCGCTGTTCACAGGTCAGACTCGCGCGGGCGGGTACCGGGCTGGTACCAATGACTCTAGTCCTCGCCCGGACGGTTGCGCGGCAAACGAGCGTTGGCACGCCAGCGTCCCCTCGCTGACCTGACCTGCTGAAATCGCTCAAGTTCGCCCACGTCCTGCCGACTACGCGTAGAGCGCGCCGTCCCCGCCGTCCGTCCCCCGCCGTCCCGAGGAACCGTTCGTTTGAAGGCCCACCGCAGCAGCGCCCGTCTTCGTCAGCCCGCGTTCGCGGCGCCGCTGCTCGCCACCTCGGCGCTGGCGCTGCTGCCGGCCGGCGCGGCGGCGCTCGGCAGCGCGCAGCAGGGGCTCGGGCAGGGCAGCTACGACGTGCGCGCGGCGGCTGCCGCGGCCGACCCCAGCGCGCCCGGCGCGG